>NZ_PDJF01000001.1:2100000-2348927 GCF_002563965.1 Corynebacterium renale
ATCTTGCCTTCGTTAATCAGGTCAATGGCGATGGATACCTGTTCATCGATACTGACGGATTCGTCGTCGTGATGGTAGTAGAAGAGGTCAATTGACTCCATCTGCAGACGCTTCAGAGACCCTTCGACAGCCTCCGTAGTAGCCTTACGAGAACGACCTTTTACGCCTTCGAGACCGCCGGACTTGGTCGCCACAATCACATTGCGCTTTCCGCGGTGGGCGATCCACTCACCGATGAGCTGTTCAGATTCGCCACCCTTATTACCCGGCGCCCAGTGAGAGTAGCTGTCGGCGGTGTCAATGAAGTTTCCGCCGTGCTGCCAGTATTCGTCCATGACCTGGAAACACTCATCACGAGGTGACGTCCACCCAAACGTGTTCGCACCTAGCACCAACGGGTAAACAGAAAGGTCTGTGTTCGGAATCGATACGCGTGAACTAATAGTCAAGGTTCTTGCAAACTCCTATCTCAAATAACGGGAAAAGCGGTTAGGATTCTTCCGAAAGCTTGGACTGAGTAGCCCCAGCCCAAATGTTGATTCCTGCCTCACGTGCCGCCTGATTGATGGCGTCACGTTCAGCGTCAGAGAACTCTAGATTACCCAATGCATCGAGGTTGTCGTCGAGTTGCTGTACTGACGACGCTCCAATCAGCGCACTCGTTACCGTGGTATCGAGGTCACCATCACTTTGCTCACGCAAAACCCACGCCAGAGCCATCTGGGCTAGGGTCTGACCGCGTTCGCTCGCGATGTCGTTGAGAGTGCGCACCATCTCTAGGTTCTCGTCGCTTAAGAATTCCTTCTTGAAAGACTTGTTGGCCGCCACTCGGGAATCCTCTGGGATTCCGTGCAGGTAGCGGTCAGTGAGCAGCCCTTGCGCAAGCGGCGAAAACGCAATCACACCTAAGCCCTGCTCCGCGCACACAGAAAGAACTGACTGGTCGTGCTCATCCGGTTGCTCAATCCAGCGGTTCACCATGGAATAACTAGGCTGGTGGATCAGCAAAGGGCATCCTTCTTCTTCCATGAATTCAGCAGCCTGCGCCGTGAGCTCAGGGCCATAGGAAGAAATACCCACGTAAAGCGCCTTGCCAGAGGCCACGATGTCACGCAGCGCATACATGGTTTCTTCTAGCGGGGTCTCCGGATCGGGGCGATGGTGATAGAAAATATCCACGTAGTCGAGCCCCAGCCGGCGCAAAGAAGCGTCGAGCGAACTTACGAGATACTTGCGCGAGCCCCCAAAGCCGTACGGCGAATCGTTCATCTGCCAACCCGCTTTGGAGGAGATGATCAGTTCGTCGCGGTAGTCGGCAAAATCTTCTTTGAGGATACGGCCGACATTCTTTTCTGCTTCCCCCGGAGGCGGGCCGTAGTTATTAGCCAAGTCGAAATGCGTAACCCCTCGATCAAACGCTCGGTGCATGATGGCACGCTGCGTCTCGAGGGGCTTATCGGCACCAAAATTGTGCCAGAAACCGAGGCTGATCGCCGGGAGTTTCAGGCCAGAATGGCCCACCCGGCGATACTGCATGGAGGAATAACGATCTTCTGCGGGAATATACGTCATGCCCCCATTATGCACGGTTTAGTTTTTCGGGGATTCCTCCTCATTGGTGTTGGCCTCTGTCTCTGTAGCCAAGGTTGCCTCAGTAGATTCGTCAAGAATTTCTTCCACAATTTCTTCAACGTCGCCGTCCAATGGCACCTCGTCGTCATTCACAAGTTCCTCAACGACCTCCGTGAGCACCGTTTGACGGAGGTTGGAGTCGTTAGCCACCGACTCGGCCAGCAGCTCCTTAACCTCACGCTCATCCTTGCGGGTGAACTTTTCATCCGGATGATGCTGCTGCGTGAACAGGGAGCGGATACGCACGCGGCGTTCTGCTTCCGCGGAAATCAGCTTGCGGTCCTTCAAGTACGCGAAGACCATAACCGCAATCAATACCAGACCCAGGTAGCCCAAGATTGGGTACATAATGCCCATCAAGTCGGAGAACCCAACGAAACTTACGGCAAAACCTACCAGCGTGGCAGCAAAGAAGTAAGGACGGAACTTCGACTGCTTACCGGCCGCTAGTCGACGCCCCAAGGCGTAGAACATGCCGATACAAGTGTTGTAAATCATCGCATAGATAATCCAGACCACGACGAGCGCCATCCATGGCGCAATTTGGTCAAAGATCTTCAACGTCGGGACTTCAGCATCTGCGATCATCTCCACGCCGAAGTACATCATCACGACCATCATGAGCAGCAAGATCGTGTAGCAGATACCGCCGACAAGGCCGCCAAGGCCGGCTTCGCGCGGACTCAGGAAGGAACCACCGATAACCAAAACCATGGACGCAGCCAGAATCAGGCAAAGACCTGCGTAATTGATAGAGGAAAGGAACCAGTTGCTCATAGCTGGCTCGAGCGCCGTAGCCTGCGCCTCGACCGTCGAGAGATCCTCTGGAAGGTTGGTCATCACGTAGACGAACGCAATAATCACGGCGATGATAATCAACGGAGTGATTGCACCGATAACCTTGGATACGCGGTCGATGTCCAAGAAGCCCGTAGCCAGAACGAGGATCAACATAATCGTGGATCCGACCCAGGCTGGCCATCCAAACTGTTGCTCCAAGGTGGAACCCGCGCCTGCGAGCATGACAAACCCCAGCGCAAAAAGAGTAATCATCGTGGCAATATCCATGAAACGGGATACCCACTTGTGCGCAATCGAGTTGTACACCTCTTGGTGTTCATCGGCCATGTAGTAGCTACCCAACTGGAGAATCACCATGCCGCCGATACCAATAACAGTGCCGGCGATGATGGCACCCCAAATGCCGTTACTACCGAAGGAAATAAAGTACTGAATAGTCTCCTGGCCTGTGGCAAAGCCAGCGCCAACCAGCAAACCAATCAAGGCGAGGGAGATGGAAATAATCCGTCTTACCATATAAAAATTCCTCAAAGTGTTACAGCTCACGTTTTTGAGCTTGTTCAGGTACCCGAACCACACTAGAGGAAATGGGTGCCAGATAGCAGACTTTTTCACGCAATTGGCACCCCAGCCCCGAAATCCCCCCGAGCCCCCTTAGCGGTGTTAGCCCAGCTTCTTGGCGATAATCTGGTTCACCTGCTGCGGGTCAGCCTTACCGCGTGTGGCCTTCATCACAGCACCTACGATGGCGCCGGTCACCTTCGTGTTTCCGGCACGGTACTTCTCTACGATATCCGGGTTGGCAGCCAAAGCATCGTCGACGGCCTTCTCCACTGCCCCATCATCGCGGACGACCTCTAGGCCACGGTCTGCGACAACCTTGTCCACGTCGCCTTCGCCGGCGATGACGCCATCAACTGCCTGGCGAGCCAGCTTGGTGGTCAGCTTGCCCTCCTTCACCAGTTCAATCACGCGCGCGACCTGAACCGGGGTGATACCAACCGCATCGAGGTCGACGCCGGCCTCGTTAGCCTTCGCAGTGATGTAAGAAACCCACCAGGCACGAGCCTCGTCCGGCGCGGAACCTGCCTCAGTGGTCTCAATAATCAGGTCGAGCGCACCGGCGTTGACTAGGTCACGCATCTCAGCGTCAGACAGATCCCACTCCTTTTGGATACGTGCGCGACGTACCCACGGCAGCTCTGGCAAGGTGGCCCGAATTTCCTCGACCCACTCGCGCGGAGCGATAACAGGAGGCAGGTCAGGATCGTTGAAGTAGCGGTAATCCTCCGCCGTCTCCTTCGGGCGGCCCTTCTTCGTCGTGCCGTCTTCCTGGTAGTGGCGCGTTTCCTGGTCGATGACGCCGCCGTCGTCAAGCACTGCAGCCTGACGCTGCATCTCGAAGCGGACAGCCTGCTCTACCGACTTCAGGGAGTTGATGTTCTTCGTCTCGGTGCGGGTGCCAAATTCGGTGGTGCCCACCGGGCGCAGGGACAAGTTGGAGTCCACACGCATCGACCCCTGGTCCATGCGCGCATCCGACACGCCCAAAGCCTTCACCAGGTCGCGCAGCGCCGTAACGTAGGCGCGAGCAACCTCAGGTGCGCGGGCACCAGCGCCCTCAATCGGCTTCGTAACAATCTCAATGAGCGGAACGCCGGCACGGTTGACGTCGACAAGTGACTTCGTCGCACCAGCAATACGGCCGCCAGCGCCACCGATGTGCGTCAGCTTCGCGGTGTCTTCCTCCATGTGTGCGCGCTCAATCTCCACGCGCCACTCGGTGCCATCGTCGAGCTGGACGTCCAAGTAGCCGTCGTACGCAATGGGCTCATCGTACTGCGAAATCTGGTAGTTCTTCGGCTGATCCGGGTAGAAGTAATTCTTCCGGGCAAAACGGGAAGACTCCGCAATGCTGCAGTTCAAAGCCAAGCCAATCTTGATGGCCCACTCCACACCCTGTGCATTCACAACCGGCAGAGCGCCCGGCAGGCCAAGACACGTAGGATCCACGTGAGAGTTCGGATCGCCACCAAAATGGGCGGACGAAGAGGAGAACATTTTCGATTCTGTAGCCAACTCAACGTGGACCTCAAGGCCCATCACTGGGTCATACTTTTCTAGGACTTCATCGAAATCCATCACATCATAAATCGCACCAGTCATGGGGCACAGTCTAGCCGATACCCCTGAACCATTGTGCAGCACTACCTACCTGCACATACCCCCACCAAAAATGCCGGTGGCGGGCAGGAAAATTCCCTGCCCGCCACGCCGATTACGGCCATTGTAAACTACGCAGACTCCACCTGTGTGGCCTCTGCGTTGCGCTTGTCAATCGTCCGGCACAATGCAGCAAGCATCGCGCCCGACAGGTTATGCCACACCGAGAACACTGCGGCAGGAAGCGCAGCAAGCGGCGACATGTACTGGGTGGCCAAGGAAGCAGCAAGGCCGGAATTCTGCATGCCGATTTCCACGGCCATCGTGCGTCGAGAAGCTTGGGGCTGGCCGGTGACCTTGCCAGTCGCCCAGCCCAACCCGTAACCCAAACCGTTGTGAACAATCACAGCAATCACCACGGTGAGGCCAGCGGTCAAAATGACATCGCGGGAGCCGGAAACAACAATCGCCACAATCGTGGAAATTGCCACCACAGAAATCCACGGCATCGCCGGCACAAAACGTGCGACCAGCTTAGGCAGCAGTGCGCTGACCAACAGGCCGGCTGCAATCGGAACCAAAACAACCTGAACGATCGACCACGCCATAGCTGCCCCATTTAACGGCATGTACTGGCCCGCCAGCCACTGCGTCAACAGCGGAGTCATAATCGGCGCCAGCAGCGTAGACACAGAGGTCATCGTCACAGAAAGCGCGACGTCACCACGCGCCAAGTACGACACCACATTCGACGAGGTACCACCCGGCGCACAGCCCACCAAGATCACACCGGCGGCAATCTCAGGCGGCAACTGCATGACCCACACAACAAACACCGCGATTGCCGGCATGATGACGTACTGGGCAATCACACCAATCAGCACTGGCAAAGGACGCTTGACGACGAGCACAAAGTCGGATGCCTTCATCGTCAAACCCATGCCGAACATGATGATGCCCAAAAGTGGCGTTGTCCAGGAGGAAATCTGCTGCACCGGCTCCCAGAACACGTAACCAATAATTCCGCCGATAATCACCAAAACCGGAAAGCCCAGGGAGGCGATGTACGCATTTTTATCTTCAGATTGAGTCGTCGTAGACATGACACCACATTTCTTTACACACCAATAGAAACGGTGCCAGCACATTATCCAAAGGGTGGCGGATACGTGCTGGTCACACCGAACACCAGGGTTGTGGTGCTACCAATGGAGCATCATTTTACAACGCCACTAATCTTTAATTTCCACCAGCCCCGCAGCAAGGAGGATTTTGCGGTACGGCGTAGCTGTTACGTGCTCGCCATTGTGAAATTTCTTCCATTGGCGCTTAGCCTCACGCACAATCTGAGGCTTGACCGTGTCATGGAAAACCTGCATTTTCCCCAAGGCGTACGCCCTGTTCGCCCCAAAAGCTAAATGGTGCGCGGCCTCGTTAAGCGGGTGCCCGATATGTCCCGGGACCCACCTGACGGTTGCTACCCCGCTTAGTGGTCGTGGGACCGCTAGGTTGGAAACAGTATCGGCTGAATCACAGAGCAAAAGCGGTTTGCCTGACTTGCGTTTTCCTCTTCTGAACAGGGTCTCTAAGGCCCAACGGAGTGCTTGGCCCTCTGCCCGGAAACTGGTCCGCGCATTGGGAAACTGCTGGACCTTGCACACACCACTCGTCGTGATAACGGCTCCGAAAATCGCTTTCTTAGGCATGCCGGGTTCATGAAGTACCGACGCGTCCACCGCGCCAACGTCGCGGCCAGCAAATTCTTTTTCCAAGCCCGTCACTCCGACGGGGTAACCCCACTCATCGAAAACAACTTTGCCCGCAGCATTGCGTGGGGGCCTTTTCCCGGTCAGCGGTTGCAAGCCACGATCCATACGTGGCAGGCACTGTTTGGCAAGCTCCAGGCTGCGCAACGCACGTGGCTCCGAACTATCCGTCCAGCGGCTCGTAATTGAATAGTCATAGAGCATGTTGCCCACAAACTGGTGCACGTTCAAACCCATAGCACGAAGCTGATCGCAACTAGCAGTCCACTCATCCAGAATGTCCATGACGAGGGACCAGATTGCCAAACCTTCGCTCTTACGCTTCGGGTTTGTACGCCACTGATCGATGCGCAACATATTGAGACGACGCCCGCGCCGGAACTTGAATGGCCTTTGCGCAGCGTGTCGCGTGGTGGTCCACCACCATTGATCTTTGCCGATGACCGTCACCGCGGAAAACCGAATCTCTACATTTCCCGCTCGGTTACGGCCAACGACAAACCCGGCGGAGACGCTAAAAACCTCCATTTAGCCGAACATTGCCTGTGCAGTGTGGTAGCGGTGTTCCGGAACCTGCTTCAGCGTGCCCACGGCTTCCTCGAGAGGGATGTTCACCACGACCTCGCCGTGGAGTGCCACCGTCGTGCCAAAAGTGCCTTCGTGTGCAGCACGCGCCGCACGCACACCATAGCGGGTGGCCAGAACACGGTCGTAGGCGGTTGGAGTGCCGCCGCGCTGAATATGCCCCAAGACCGTCGTGCGAACGTCATGTCCAAGGCGACGGTGAATTTCATCACCAATCTGCTGCCCAATGCCCGTGAAGGTGCGGTGGCCAAACTGGTCCACATCACCGATCTTCATCTCCATCGTGCCTTCCTTCGGAAGGGCACCTTCGGCCACGCACACGATGCCGTACTTCTCCCCCATTTGGAAACGGCGTTCCATGGACTTGCAAATATCTGCAATGTCGAACGGAACCTCGGGAATCACAGTATAGTGCGCGCCGCCGGCCATACCGGCGTGCAGTGCAATCCACCCAACGTGGCGGCCCATGACCTCCACGATCATCACGCGGTTGTGGGATTCAGCGGTGGTGTGCAGCCGGTCAATGGCCTCGGTAGCCACAGAGACTGCGGTGTCGAAACCGAAGGTAACGTCGGTGCCATTGACGTCATTATCGATGGTCTTCGGCACGCCCACGACCGGGATACCGTTGTCTGCGAGCCACTTCGCACCTTTAAGGGTTCCTTCGCCTCCGATAGGAATCAGAGCATCAACACCGGCGTCCTTGAGATTGGCTTTCACCTTGTCAATTCCGGCACGGAAGTCGTCAGGATGCAAGCGGCCCGTGCCCAAGATGGTGCCACCACGAAGCAGGATCTTGTCCATGTTTTCGTCATCGTAGAGCTGTACTCGGCGGTCTTCGAGCAAACCAACCCAGCCGTCTTCGTAGCCAATGACCGTAGAACCGTATTCTGCACTCGCAGTACGCACAATTCCTCGGATAACAGCATTGAGGCCAGGACAGTCGCCGCCAGAAGTAAGTGTCGCTAAACGCATGATTACTACTTTAGACTGTCTGTCCTGGCCCTGCCACGGCGGGACTGGCCCGCTCTTTTTGGCCTAATCGGACAAGTTATGTGGCGAAGCAAAAGCCAGATTCACGTGGCAGTGAATCTGGCTTTTAGTACCGAGCAGGCTGAAACTACTTGCGGCCTGCCTCGTAGGCAGCGCCCACGCGGTAGAGGCGATCATCGGCGAATGCTGGCGCCATGATCTGGAGGCCCGTTGGCAGACCCGTGTCCGGGGCAAAACCTGCAGGGACGGACATGCCACACAGACCTGCCAGGTTCAGTGGCAGGGTGCACAGGTCGAAGTTGTACATCTCCAGTGGGTCTTCATTCTTTTCTCCCAGCTTAAATGCCGTCGTAGGCGTGGTTGGGGAAATCAGAACGTCAACCTTCTCATAAGCCTTGGCAAAGTCCTGGGCGATGAGTGTACGAACGCGCTGTGCCTGCAAGTAGTAGGCGTCGTAGTAGCCCACAGACAGGGCGTACGTGCCCAGGATGATACGACGCTTCACCTCAGGGCCGAAGCCAGCTGCACGCGACAGTGCCATGACCTCATCCGCGGAGTGGGAGCCGTCGTCACCGACGCGCAAGCCGTAACGCATGCCGTCGAAACGCGCAAGGTTGGAGGAAACTTCGCACGGCATAATCAGGTAGTACGCGCCGAGCGCATCTTCAAAGTGCGGGCAGTCTACCTCAACGATTTCTGCGCCCTGAGATTCCAGCTGCGCAACTGCAGCGCGGAACTGCTCAAGGACACCAGGCTGGAATCCTTCACGATCAAACTGCTTCACGACGCCCACGCGCACGCCTTTGAGATCGCCGCGGCTGCCCTCACGCGCAGCGTCGACGACTGGTGCGACCGGCTTGTTCACGCTCGTTGCATCGAGCGGATCGTGCCCGGCAATGACCTCGTGCAGCAGCGCCGTATCGAGAACGGTGCGTGCCGAAGGACCACCCTGGTCCAGGGAAGAAGCACAGGCAATCAAGCCGTAGCGGGATACCGTGCCATACGTTGGCTTGACACCCACGGTGTTGGTCAGCGCGGCCGGCTGACGGATGGAACCACCGGTGTCCGTACCGATACCCAGCGGCGCCTGGCCAGCGGCGATAGCGGCCGAAGTGCCGCCACCGGAACCGCCTGGGGTGCGTTCAATGTCATACGGATTCTTCGACGGACCGTATGCGGAGTTCTCTGTGGAAGACCCCATGGCGAACTCATCCATGTTGGTCTTACCCAGAATCGGGATGCCGGCTGCACGCAACTTCTTGGTCAGGGTTGCGTCGTAAGGGCTCATGTAGCCCTCAAGCATCTTCGACGCCGCAGTCGTTGGGGCGTCAGTAGTAGTAAAGACGTCCTTCAGCGCGATTGGCACGCCTGCAAGGGCCGAGCTCGGCGCCTGCCCTGCGTCCAAAGCCTTATCGACGGCGTCAGCTGCAGCCAATGCCTCTTCAGCACCCACGTGGAGGAAAGCGTTGAGCTCGCTGTTGGTCTCCGCAATGCGGTCGAGGTGTGCTTGGGTAACTTCGCGCGAGGACACTTCGCGGGCGTGAATCTTGCCTGCAAGTTCTGCGGCGGTCAGGCTAGTAAGCCCGGATTCGGGAACGGTGTAATCAGTCATTGCTTATTCCCCCAAAATCTGTGGAACGACAAAACGCTGGTCTTCTGCATCCGGAGCCTGGTCCAATGCTTGCTCAGGGGTCAGCACATCGCGGGCGGAGTCTGCGCGCATGGTGGTGGCAATAGAGTGCGGATGGCTCATGGGTTCGACGCCTTCGGTGTCGACCTGGCGTACCTGCGCCACCGTCGCCACGATTCCGTCAATCTGCTGCGCATATTGGTCAAGCTCTTCCTCAGGCAAGCTCAAGCGAGCGAGCTTGGCCAGGTGAGCGACTTCTTCACGCGAAATATCGGACATGAATACTTCCTTCTTCGCAGTTCGTTGGTCCTGTAATAGATTCGATTTCACATCCTAGTCCACGCAGAGTTTCCCGGTTCACGCGCCCACCTGCCCGAAATCTGTGTCGGCCTTCACATATTTTAGAGACGCTAACCGCTATCATGTAGGTCATGTCTTTCCTCATCCGAGTACTGCTTCCCGACGCCCCCGGCGCGCTGGCGTCGCTGACCGCGGCAATTGGCGATGTTCGTGGCAACATCCAATCAGTTGACGTTGTGGAACGCTTCTCCGATGGCACCGTCATGGACGATTTGGTTATTGAGCTTCCGCACGGGGCGATGGCTGATTCGCTGATTAGTGCTGCGCAATCGGTCGATGGGGTCCTGGTGGATTCGATTCGCCCGTTTTCGGGGCGGGTGGATCGGCGCGGGCAGATTGAGATGCTTGCCGACGTCGCTTCGGCTAATCACGATATCCATAAATCTATGGAGAAACTCGTGGGCGTGCTTCCGCGCTCGATGACGTCTTCTTGGGCGTTGGTCCTGGATACTGAGGGGCCTATCTCGCGGGTTGCGGCGTCGCAGGCAGCTCCGGAGGATGACGGTACAACCCCGGGGGATATCCACATTTCTGAGGCGCGCGTGTTGTTGCCGGAGAAGGACACGTGGGTTCCGGAGTCGTGGACGTTGTTGGACTCTGCGCTTGTTGCAGCGCCGCTGGCGGGTACCTCACTGGTAGTTGTTGTGGGCCGCACGGGTGGGCCGGACTTTATTACTGGTGAGGTTTCACACCTGGGCAACTTGGCCCAGGTTTGTGGCGCGATTCTTTCTTAAGAATCGAGTCCGGCGGGGCCGTCGTCGAGAAGCGTTTTAAATCCGGCTTCGTCGAGGATGGGCACTCCGAGGTCGCGGGCCTTGGTTTCTTTCGATCCTGCATTGGCGCCTGCAACGACGTAGCTGGTTTTCTTGGAGACCGAACCCGCTGCCTTGCCGCCAAGACTAACAATCGCTTCCTTCGCTGAGTCACGGCTGAATTCCTCCAGCGTTCCGGTGACCACGATGGTGAGGCCTTCCAGGATTTGTGGCGGTAGTTCGGAGGCGTCGTCTTCCATCGTGACGCCTGCAGCGGCCCATGAATCGACGATCTCGCGATGCCAGTCCACAGTAAACCAGTCCCGGACCGATTCTGCTATGACCTGACCGACGCCGTCTGTCTCTGCCAGTTCCTCGACAGGAGTCTGCTTGATGGTATCCAGGCTGCGGAAACGGGTGGCCAGGGAACGCGCGGCCGTTGGGCCTACGTGGCGGATTGACAAGGCCACGAGGACGCGCCATAAATCGGCCTTCTTTGCTTGCTGCAAGTTCTCTATCAGCTTCTTGCCCTGTGCATTGACCTTGCCGGCTTTGGTTGTGTACACCGATGACTTCAGCAGGTCTTCCTCTGTGAGGTCGAAAAGTTGGGCTTCAGACGACAGAACGCCTCGTGAAACCATGTCTTGTGCACCCCTTTCCCCTAGCGCCTCAATGTCGAAGGCGCCGCGTCCGGCCAGGTAGGTCAGGCGTGCTGCAAGCTGTGCCGTGCAACTCTGGTGGTTGGGGCATCGCCAGTCAGCGTCATCTTCTTTCTGGGGAGCCAGCCGTGTGCCACACGACGGGCACAGGGTTGGGAAAACGTATTCCCGTTCAGAGCCGTCGCGCAGGTCAGCGACGGGGCCGAGGACCTCGGGGATGATCTCGCCGGCCTTCCGGAGGACCACGGTGTCGCCGATCAGCACGCCCTTGCGTTTAACCTCTGTCTGGTTGTGTAGCGTGGCCATGGAGACCGTGGAACCCGCGACAAAGACCGGATCCATGACAGCAAATGGGGTGACACGGCCGGTCCGCCCAACACCGACGTGGATATCACGCAGGACTGTGGTCACTTCTTCTGGCGGGTACTTGTAGGCGATTGCCCACTTGGGTGCGCGGCTGGTAGCACCCAACTCCTGCTGTTCGGCCAAAGAATCCACTTTGACCACGACCCCATCCATTTCGTGGAGCGCATCGTGGCGATGGTCGGCCCAATAATCCACGGCTTCGAGGACCTCTTTCGCCGAGTGCACCTGCTTCGTATACGGGGAAACGGATAGCCCCCAGGCCGCCAAAGCAAGGTAAGCATCGTGCTGTGATTCGGGTTCGAATCCAACGCGCGCCCCGATACCGTGGCAGATCATGCGCAGCTTCCGCTTGCGGACCTCTTCTGGATTCTTCTGCCGCAACGACCCGGCAGCCGCATTCCGCGGGTTGGCGAAGGCGGGTTTTCCTGACTCCACGCGCTCTGCATTGATGTCAGAGAAATCCTCGATCGCGATGAACACCTCGCCACGAATCTCCACGAGCTGCGGTACGGGGTATTCCGCAGTTCCAGTGAGCTCATGCGGAATATCAGAGATGACCCGCGCATTCGCGGTGATATCTTCGCCCACGCGCCCATCACCGCGCGTTGCCGCTTGCACCAAGCGGCCGTCTCGGTACACCAAGTCAATGGACAGGCCATCAATTTTCAGCTCAGTCAGGTACGTCTCCGCTGGCGTCCGCCTAAGCCAATCCGACATCTCCTCCGGGGAGAAGACGTTATCCAACGAATACATCTGCTGCGGGTGCTCCACGTCGGCGAAGGCACTTGATTCCGGAGTCGGTGCACCAACTTCCACTGTCGGAGATTCCGGAACTTTCAGCTGCGGGTACTGCTCTTCAAGACGTTGAAGGGCCTGGAAAAGCTCATCGAATTCAGCATCCGAAATTACTGGCTGCGCGTTGTAGTACAGGTCTCGGTGGTGCCGGACCTTCTCCGCCAGCGTGTCCCATTCTTTACGGACCTCGGGGGTGGCTGCGTTTCCAGATTCTGCTGCAGATTCTTGCGGGTTAGTCACAGAACCGTAGTGTATCCGTTTCTGCCCGACCCCGGCGTGAAACCTGTGGCGCACGTCCGGTTACGCCACATCATGCGTGGCCAGGCGGATGTTCGAATGAGTCTCTGCCCCATTTACTAGGGTGGTAGCCATGTTGCCTTTCAACCCCAAGAAGATGTTGGCATTCGATCTTGAGACCACGTCAGCAAAACCCACCGAAGCGCGGATTGTTATCTCTGCGTTGGTACGGATCGACCCCGACGGTGCCCACCCCGAAGAACTCCTTGCAGACCCCGGGGTAGAAATCCCCGAGGCCGCCCAGAAAGTTCACGGCATCTCTACCGAATACGCACGTGAACACGGCGCACCGCACGAGGAGGTCTTGGCACAGACCATCCAGACGCTCTACAAGGCGTGGGAAGAGGACTACGCGGTAGTCGCATACAATGCGAACTACGACCTCACCGTCCTGCATAGCCTGGACCCCACGTTTACTGTCAATGGTGCGGTTTTTGACCCATACGTCGTCGATAAAGTGCTTGACCGGTACCGGACGGGAAAGCGCACACTCACCGACGTCTGCGCGCACTACAACGTCCGCTTGGATAACGCCCACGAAGCCACCGCCGACGCACTTGCCGCCGCCCGCATCGCATGGATGCAGGCGCGCAAGTACCCAGACCTGCTTGAACAATCCGGCGAAGAGCTCATGGAGTTCCAAGCTGTGGGCTATTACGAAGTACAAGAAGACTTCAAGAAGTATCTGGAGTCCCGAGGCAAAGATGGATCGAACGTTTCGACCAGCTGGCCCATCCAGTCCTAACCCTTGAAACATACCCCCAGGGGGTATATGGTGGTGGCGTAAAACAGCGCACACAGAAAGGCACACTCAATGGTTACCCAAACGTATGATGTCACCGGCATGACCTGTGGCCACTGCGAGGCAGCAGTCCGTGAAGAAGTAGGCGATATCGCAGGCGTTACCGCCGTGACCGCTGACCACAACACCGGCAAGGTAGAAGTGACCGCCGAAGGCACCGTCGATGACGCAGCTGTGATCGACGCCATCAAGGAGGCCGGATACGAGGCCACCCCTTCCGCCTAACCCGCAAGCTGTGCATAATGGGTGCAATGAGCACCCCTTCACCGACGCTCCCCCTGCCCGCGCGCCAAGCCTGGCCCGCACTGGCAGTGTTGTGCGTCGGTTTTTTCATGATGCTGCTGGACCAATCCATCGTGGCCGTAGCAACCCCGCACCTTCAAGCAGATTTAGGTGCCAGTTATAACGCCATAGTCTGGATTACCGCCGCATACCTGTTTACGTACGCTGTCCCGCTCCTAGTCACGGGGCGGCTCGGCGATAAATTTGGGCCCAAGAAGGTGTACATCACCGGCATGGCTGTATTCACACTTGCCTCCGTGGCCTGCGCATTCGCCCCAAGTTCAGGGTGGCTCATCGCAGCGCGTGCGCTTCAAGGGTTAGGTGCAGCACTGCTCAGCCCACAAACAATGAGCATCATCAACCGCATCTTCCCAAAAGACAAACTCGGCTCCGCGCTCGGAATCTGGGGTGCCACGGCCGGCATCGCGGGCATGACCGGTCCCATCGCCGGCGGATTCATTACCGAATACTGGGGCTGGCAGTGGATCTTTCTGATCAACGTACCCATCGGCATCTGCGTGGTCCTTGCCGCCGCACGGTGGCTTCCCGAATTTCCCCCACTACCACGCCGTCTGGATCCTGGCTCCATCATCTTGAGCATCATTGCCGTTTTCCTCGTTGTCTTTAGTATTCAGCAAGGCGAGGTCTTTAACTGGGCGTGGTGGATCTGGGTGCTTCTTGTCGCTGGTCTAGCTGTGTTTGCGATTTTCATCCGTAGGCAAGCCACCACCCACGACGAGCCCTTGGTACCACTGCGGATTTTCTCCAACATCCATTTCTCCACCGGCAATGTGGGAATTTTCGCCATGGGCATGACCGTGGCCTCCATCCCCCTGCCACTCATGCTGTACTTCCAGAAAGTCCACGGCCTCAACGCGTCTGCAGCAGGCGCGATGATGATCTGCCAGGCAGGCATTTCCTTCCTGCTCTCCCCGCTCGTAGGAAAGCTTGTAGACAAGTCCAGCCCCACCCTCCTTGCCGTTTTTGGCTTTTCGACGATGACCTTATCCATCACCGGCCTCTCGCTGGCAATGGTCACGCACGCTCCACTCTGGGCAATCGGCATCGCGCTAGCCGGGTTGGGAATTGGCAACGCATTCATTTGGGCGCCTAACTCGCGCTCAACCCTCGGCGACCTCCCTGGCGACCTCGCCGGCGCGGGATCCGGAGTGTACAACACCACCCGTCAAGTCGGCGCGGTCGTGGGAACGGCAGCTGTCGGCGCTTTACTCCAACTCGGGGTTGGCGCGGACCAGGGTGCGAAAGCCTATGGATTCTCTATCAGTGTGCTCATCGTCGCGATGCTCGCGGCGGTAGGCGTGACAGTATGGACCGCTATCCAAGACCGCCGGCGCGGATAACTTCCGCGCACTTTCGCATCTGGGCAATATCGGCGGCAGCGGTCAGCGAATCCGGCCACGCCGACGAAACCCCCAACGGCACTGTGGCTAGTAATTCAGGATCAAAGCCTACGTCCTCCCACAGGTGCACCAGTTCTTTCGGCCCCGGCGGGTTCTCCACAGCAGTCGGCGCGCCCTGAGCAAGCCGGGCGGCCAGCAGGTCACGCCCCACAGTATCCTGCAGCCTGCCCCACGGCACCACCAGCGGTCCCCCAACGAACCGTGCAGCAGGAGTACGTACCCACATGTCGGTGTAGTCGGAGTGGAGCCACTCTTCATCAATGGGAGCCACGTGGTCAAAATCGTGCGTATCTGCCCACCCGCCCGCAGAGAGAAATTCCAGGTCGGGCTCGTCGATAAGCACTGTGAGCCCCGCGCCTAACCGGGTACTGGCTGTCGCCCGTAATTCGTCGACGGCGCCGTGCCATTCATCGTGGAGATCACGGGTTGCGCTGCGGTCGCTGACAACCCTATGTCCATTAGAGAGTTCCACGCGGGCAGCCAGAGTCCACGGGCCGCACACGAGGATCGCTACGTCCTCGTAGCGTCCTGACCACTGTTCCTCCAGGAGATCCCAGTAATACGCCCACCCGTCGCGCCAGTGCCGGGAGACCGTGCGTCCGTGCGGGGAAAGTTCATAACGCCGCGGGCCACGGTCAAAATTCAAACCAGTCAGGGCTAGTGTTTCGGCCACGTGATCTGGGCCGGTCGGGATAGTCGGCGTGGCAAGTTCACCCGCCATCACCTCCATGGCATCGGCGTGCGGACCGGGCAAGGCCCCGCACACGAAAACATCAACCATGGCTAGCTGGTCTTAAAAATCGTGCCCGAGCCCAACACAATATCGCCATCAGCGTCCGGCAAGTACAAGACAGCAGCCTGCCCCGGTGCCACACCAGAAAGCTCCTGGTGCAGATGCAAGACCATGGAATCATTCTCCCGGTCGATCTCCGCGATACAATCCACCAGCCCTCCGTGGGCACGCACCTGGACCTGTCCTTCCACGCGGCCATCCATTGCCGGGTGCAGGTACTTCAGGCGGTCAGCGTGGATCACCCCCACCTTCAGGTCCTCGCGGCTGCCCACGGTCACAGTCCCCGTCGCAGCGTCGATACCGGTGACGTAGCGGGGGCTACCGTCAGCGGTCGGGGTCTTGATGTCCAAGCCCTTACGCTGGCCGATTGTGTAGCCGTAGACTCCGTCGTGTTCCTTCAGTTCCTTACCGGACTGATCCACGATCATGCCCGGGCGCATCCCGATGTGCGACCCCAGGAACGCCTGGGTGTTCCCGTCAGGGATAAAGCAGATGTCGTAACTATCCGGCTTCTTCGCTACCGAAAACCCGTGGCGGGCGGCCTCCTCGCGAATCTGCGGCTTCTCCGTATCCCCAACCGGGAACATGCAATGTGCAACCTCATGTGCCCCCAGCACGCCCAAAACGTAGGACTGGTCCTTGCGCGGGTCAATAGCGCGACGCAGGTAGCCATTGTCATCGATGCGGGCATAGTGGCCGGTGACGACGGCGTCGAAACCCAGCGCAATGCCGCGCTCTAAAAGTGCCGCAAACTTGATTTTCTCATTACACCGCAGACACGGGTTCGGTGTTTCACCGCGGGCATAGGAATCCACGAAATCGTCGATGACGTCTTCTTTGAAGCGGTCAGAGAAATCCCACACATAAAACGGGATGCCCAGCTTGTCACACACCCGGCGCGCATCGGCAGAGTCCTCTAGGGAACAGCAGCCTCGGGAAGATTCGCGCACCGATTGGGGGTCCCTGGATAATGCCAGGTGAACCCCTATAACCTCATGGCCGGCCTCGACTGCGCGGGCTGCGGCGACTGCCGAATCAACCCCTCCGCTCATAGCTGCTAAAACACGCATGCCAGATACCGTACACTTGGTTTTTAGGCGTGTAAAAACGAGATGTTTATAAGTCAACAATCATGCGTTGCATGAGCGTACCCTCATAGACGTCGTCGCGCGGCGGGCCGTCCTTACGCCACCCCTTTGCTTCGTAGAATCCTTCCGCACGCTGGTTGAGTGGATGCATCCACAGGAAAGCGCGCGTGGCGCCGCGGGCACGCATATTTTCTATCGCATTAGCCATGAGTAAGGAACCGACGGACTTCCCCCAGGAGTCCGGGTGCAGGTAGATGGTCTCCAATTCCAGCTCCCCGGGTTGGGCGTGGCCGCGACCCGTCCCGATAACGCGGTATCCAATCACCACACCGTTTTCTTCGGCCACCACGATTTCGCCAGGTTTCGCTGCTGCGATGTCTATACGCCATTGATCCGCATACCCCTCTGGGCCAGGAGCAATGAGGTGCTCAGCAATTCCGATGGACGAAAAAGCGGCGATCCAGGATTCGTATTTCACGATTCCGAGCCGGGAGGCGTCGAGAAGCGTGGCATCACGCAGCGTAACAGTCATGGCAGGCATCTTAATAGGCGCCCGGTATGGTTTTGAGAATGGACCGAAGCGCACACGACACATACGAGATTGACCAGGGCATCGCGCAACTTGTCCCCGACCCGGACATGGCCGACGCGTGGGTACTGACCATCAACGGGGTGCCCAGCTCCCACGTTGCGGTCGGGCAGCCCCTCTACCTGGATTTTGAGTACATGCGCTGGATGTCCACCATCATCCAGCATCACGTGGACAACCACCTCGACTCCGCCAAGCTGCGGGTCACGCACCTTGGCGGGGCCGGATGCACGATGGCCCGCTTCCTCGCGGCGGTGTACCCGCGCTCGCGCAACACGGTTGTGGAACTCGACGCTGCGTTGGCACACTTGGCGCGTGAGCTCTTCGACATCCCGCGCAGCCCCAGCGTGAAGATTCGAGTCGGTGAGGCCCGCGCGGTCACCGAAACATTCGTGCCACAGTCGCGCGATGTCATCATCCGGGATGTATTCACCGACGCAAAAACCCCACAGAATTTGGCCACAGTCGAATTCTTCCGCCTCTGCGCCACTTCCCTATCCGAACGCGGCCTCTACGTATCCAACTGTGGCGACCACTCCGACCTGCGCGTCGCGAAAGCCGAAATCGCGGGCATGCGTGAAGTCTTCGCCAACGTGGCCGTCATCGCAGATCCGGCCATGCTCAAGGGGCGCCGCTACGGGAACATCGTGCTGGTTGGTTCGAATGCGCCACTTCCCCAAGACAATGCGCCCGAGTTCGCCCGCGAACTGCTTGGTGGGGCTGTACCCGCGCAGTACCACACGGGCGGATGGCTAGATAGGTTTGCCTCGGGTGGAAGCCCGCTTCACGACGAGCCTCCGGCCGAAGCATCCTCCTAATCGGAAGTGCCCCGGGAGTTACGCCATGCCCGCGGCGCGTGCTTTCTGCACGATTTCCGGCAGAACCGCGACAAGTGCGTCCACGTCCTCTTGGGTGGTGGTGCGCCCCAGGGAAAAGCGTAGGGTTCCGCGGGCATCGTGCTCCGGCACGCCCATCGCTAAGAGGACGCGGCTCGCCCGGTTCACACCCGACGAACACGCAGACCCCGTCGATGCGGCGAAACTAGCGTTGTCCAAGAGCATGAGAAGGCTATCGCCCTCCGCTCCCGGGAAACACAGGTTGAGGTGCCCAGGCAGTGCGGGCTCGAAAGTGTTCACGCGAACATCGGGGACCGAATCCACGATGCGGTCACGCAGCTGGTCGCGCAATTCACGGAGCCGCCTATTTTCCTCGTGTGCTTCCCCGAGCGCTGCTTCCAGAGCTGCGGCCATTGCTGCTGCGGACGCCACATCTGCGGTGCCAGGCCGTATGCCGCGTTCCTGACCACCGCCAAAAAGAATGGGAGCTGGGGCTGGGCTGCGGCGAGCGAGCAGAAATCCAATGCCACGCGGGCCACCATATTTGTGGGCGCTCGATGCCAGGGTGGTTGCACCCAGTGCGTGGAAATGAATGGGCACGCGGCCGATGGCCTGGACTGCGTCGATATGCACCGGGGTTTCGGTTGCGTGTGCCCGCGCAATGATCTCTTCGACTGGTTGGATTGCGCCAGTTTCATTATTGGCCAGCATCACGGCTGCCACAGCTGCGGGTTCGTCGAGGGCGGAAAGGTCTTCGACGTGCCCGTTTCCACTAACCGGCAGTTCAGCGACCTCTGCCCCATGCTTGTCACGCAGGTACCCTACTGTGTCGCGCACTGCGGAGTGCTCAACCGACGAAGTCACGACCCGGTTGGACGCACTAGCTGCAAAGAGCCCTTGCACTGCAATGTTGTCAGCCTCTGTGCCGGACGCAGTGAAGATAACCTCCACTGGGTCCGCGCCCATGAGCTCCGCAATTTTCTCGCGCGCCTGGTCAAGCACGCTAGCCGAAGCCCGCCCCGATGCGTAGTTACCACCGGGGTTAAGCGCGCCTGCGTGTTCCACCCAGGTATCGATAGCAACCTGGCGCATCGGCGCGGTTGCGGCATGGTCGAAGTAGTACGTGGACTGACCCATTGAGTGCTTAGTTCTCCTGTGGAAGACGGTCGATGAGCTGCGGAACAATGTCGAAGAGATCGCCTACGATGCCGAGGTCGGCAATCTTGAAGATGTCAGCGTCTTCGTCCTCGTTGATAGCAATGATCTTGGTGGACGTCTGCATCCCAGAGGTGTGCTGAATCGCACCCGAAATACCCACGCCGATGTACACGTCAGGCGAGATAGTCACACCCGTCTGGCCTACCTGGTACTGGCCGTCGATGTACCCCAGTTCCACGGCGTCGCGGGTACCGCCAACAGCGGCACCCAGGGCGTCCGCAAGGCCACCGACCAGGCGTTCAAATTCTTCCTTCGACCCCAAGCCACGACCGCCGCACACGACAATCTTGGCCTGCGTCAATTCTGGGCGCGAACCACGCACGGCCGGGGCAAAGTCTGTAACCTTCACATCCTTAACGGACGCTCCAGGTAACGGCAGCACATCGAGGGCACCAGCAGCCTGCTGGGGGTTTGCCGCTACGGCGCCTGGCCGCACGGTGTAAATCGGGCTGTTGCCACCAACCGCGGACGATACTTCAACGGTGTCCCCGAAGATGGACTGGCGCGCTGTACGATCCGGGTTCAGCGCAACAACGTCGCAGAGGACACCGGAAGCAACGCGCGCAGCCAGACGTCCGGCGATTTCATTACCGGCCGGGGTTGCAGGCAGCACAATGGGCGCCGGGTTTTGTGCAGCGAGGATGGACACCGCGTCCACCTCGGGCAGCAGAAGACGTTGTGCGTAGTCAGGAGCTTCTGCACTGACAACGCGCGCCGCACCGGCTTCGGCAAGCGCCGGCTGGACCGCAGAGCCAACGCCCGGTTCACCTACGACAACCGCAGTGACGTCACCAAAGACGCGGGCTGCCGTGATGAGCTCGGCGGCAACGGGATCCACCTGGCCACCAGATTGAGGGGCGAGAACATATACCTGAGACATTTAAACCTCCGCAATCAATTCAATGGCACGGTCAACTGCAACATCACCGCGCAGCATTTCACCAGCAGCGCGTTCTGCACGCGGTTGGGCTGCAACAACAGCCGTCGCAGCGTGGCTGCCGCCGACCTGCTCTGGTGCCACTCCCAAATCTGCTAGCGAGTACACCGTCACCTGGTGTTTCTTGGCGGCCATGAGGCCCTTAAAGTTCGGGAAGCGAGGTTTTCCGGCCTGGTCCGTAACGGACACAATCGCAGGCACGGATGCGCTGACGGTGTAGCGGCCATGATTGTCGTCGCGGTGTGCGGTAACGGTCGTGCCGTCGGCACTGAGCTCTACCCCGGTAACCTGCGTCAGGGCAGGAACCTGACGGTACTCGGCAATCACTCCAGGCAGCGCACCCATCTGGCCGTCGGACGACGAATTACCTGCGACGATCAACTGGAGATCCGCAATCGTATTCAGTGCGTTAGTCAGCGCCCAGGCAGTGCCCAGCAAGTCCGAGCCAGCGAGCGCATCGTCTTGGACGTGAATGGCATCGTCGGCGCCCATAGCGAGGGCTTTGCGCAACGCCTCGTCGGCGCCTGCTGGGCCCATGGTTACTGCTACGACCCGGTAGCCTTCGTGGTTGTCCTTCAGCTGCAAGGCCGCTTCTACTGCGAACTCATTGACCTCGTCGAGGATGGAATCCACATTGTCGCGGTCCAGCGTGTAATCAGCTTCAAGAGACTTTGTCGACCACGTGTCTGGAACATTTTTTACCAACACTGCAATAGTGGGCATGCACGCTCGCCTTTCCTAATACTTATGATTCAATCGCCCGCCAAGTCTACTCACCCAAAAGTTCGTGGGCCACACACGAGCGCCACTCCCGCGCGCCCGATGCGCGTGATAACGACCGCCATACTGTTACTTCCGCGCAATTTCAATTTCTTGCGCAGCTGGTCAGGGTTAATATCCACTCCTCGAATCAGGATTTCCAGCGCGCCCACGTCCTTGCCTTTCAGCGCTGCGGAAAGCTTCTTTAATGGAACCTGCTCGATGAATTCAAAACCGCTCACACCAGGTGGCAACGAGTCGCCAGTGACGTAAGCAATACGCGGGTCCAACATCCACAGGCCATGGCGGGCGGCCCAGTGCTGCACCAGACCCGCTCGTACGATTGCCCCATCCGGGTCAATGATGAACTTCCCGGGTGCGGCCGCAGCGACCTCAGCGGGGTGCTCGTTGGTCACCGTCTCCCGGTTCTCACCCCGAAGCACCCACGCTTCTCGACGACCTTCCGGCCCAAAACCACGGCTGTACAGGCACGCCTCTTTGACTCCACCATCCACGCTCGTGACAACAACCGGTCCCTCCCAAGACGAAAAGTCCAGTCCCGGTGCGCATTTAATAGCAAGTTGACACCCTGCATAAGCCGTGACGAGATCCGGCAACGGTGGGATCAGATTCTCCGGCTTAGTAATGCGCTTCCCACCGGATCTGCGCGCCGGATCAGCGACAATCACGTCCGCGTTACTGACCGGGACTAGCGCATCGGCGTGCGCAAATAAACCGTGCGGGACGTTGTAGCTCGCCATGAGCAAGCGTGAAAAGTCAAGATCAGAGCCCACGTAACCCATCCCGGCCTCAGTAAGAGCGTACCCTTCGCTGCCGACCGAACACGTCACATCATGAACAACCGCGCTAGGCATACTCTCCGCGATGAATGCCGCGCGGGCTGCAGCAACCTCATGCGGGGTGGCCTGCTGGGTGGACTCGTTATCAGCCAACCATCCAGACACCGGAAACTTATCTTTTCTATTCACTTCCGCCCACTCTGCAGCAGCGCGCCCCCACTGCCCGAACTCTTTGCGAAATACCTCCGCGTTCGAGACCGCGTGGGCCGGCGAAAACTCCAGGGCCTGTGCACAACGCTCAATCTCGGCGCGGTGTTCCGCTAGGAAATGTACTTCGGGAGGACTAAAACTCACGGGTATCCGATCTGTGGTCGTCGAAAAGCATTAAATGCGGACGTGTGGCTTCACTGTGAAAAACTCTCGGTACTGCGGATCGTCGATGGGATCACCAACCACCGGGGTCATGTCCGACTTCGCAGCCTCTGCCAGTGCCTCCTCCACCGACGCGCACCGCGAAAGCCGCAGCAGTTGAGCCCATGTGGGAATCACAAAACGCACAAGCCCTGCGCGCCACCCCTCAAGCAGCAACTGTGGCGGGAACCAACCGCCCGAGTCCGCCTCAGAGGTATCGTCATCAGGCTCTTGACCAGTGGGATGAGCAGCGAGGAACGTGAAATTATCAAATTCATTACCCGACTCACTAGCCCCCACCCACCGCGCCCAGGGATGGAGCAAATCGCTGTTAATACGCAAATTATTGTCCCAGAGCACATGGGTCAACGACAAGCGGTGCGATTCCAGCGCCAACCGCTCAGGGTGGAACGGGGAAGCATCCGCCACCACCGTCCCGTTAGAGTGCGTGGCTAGCAGAGTGCCCGTTTCTTCAAAAAGTTCACGTACGGCAGCAAAAGCAAGGGCCTGCGCCTGCGATGTGGTTGTCCCCAACTGCGCTGCTAGGTCTTCCACCGGAAGACCGGACCACAGCGATGCATCCGTCTTTCCTTCTTCCATCGGAAAATCACGCACGTCAACGCCGCCACCCGGGAAAACGGTCACGCCGGGATAATTAGGCATGGAAGTCACTCGTTCTTGGACCCACACCTCAAGGCCCAGACGACCGTCGCGCACCAGCATGACGGTGGCCGCGAGCCGCGAACCACCGTGGCCGGTATACACCCTTTGCGTCATGGTGCAAACAACACTCCCGCCTGACCGCTACTGCCTACGACGTGTGCAACAGCCCACAGTCTACTCTGCACCTGCGCACGGTATCGGAGCAGCACAGCCTAACCCGAACACGCTACGCGCGATGCGCCCCACCACGACGTGCACGACGCGCGAAGAACCGCCCATCGATAGTGTCCAAAGTCACCGGCTGGTGGAACGTCTTTGACAAATTCTCGCTGGTCATAACCTCTGCGATTGGGCCTTGTGCCACGATCTCACCTTCGTCGAGAAGCATCACGTGGGTGAAACCTTGGGGGATTTCCTCAACGTGGTGGGTAATCATGATGATCGCCGGGGCATCCTCATCGGCAGCGAGTTCCGTCAAGTACGCGACCAAATCCTCACGCCCACCCAGATCCATACCTGCGGTGGGTTCGTCAAGGATGAGCAATTCAGGATTAATCATGAGTGCGCGGGCAACCATCACGCGTTTGCGCTCACCCTCAGAAAGAGTGCCCCACTCTCGGTCACGCAGATGCAACGCACCAAGCTGCTCCAAAATATCGTGAGCACGGTCAAAGTCGGTCTCATCGTATTCTTCACGCCACCGCCCCAAAATGGCGTAACCAGCCGAGATGACCAGATCCCCCACATTTTCATGATCAGGAATGCGGTGCGCCAATGCTGACGAGGACATCCCGATTGCAGCCCGCAAATCACGCAAGTCCGTCTTGCCCAAGGTTTCACCCAGAAGCGCAGCGGTACCTTCCGACGGGAATTCCTCAGCCGAAGCTATGCGGATCAGCGAAGTCTTACCAGCACCATTTGGACCGATGATGACCCACCGCTGACCAGGCTCCACCTGCCAGGACACCGGCCCAACCAGCGTGTTACCGCCGCGGCGCAGGGATACGTCGTGGAAATCAATTAATAAATCATCGCGTTCAGTCACACTGCCCATTGTGCCCCAGATTCCGCTCGGGGGTGGGTTTAGCAAGGCCGCGTTTAGAACAAAGCGCTCGCTAGCCGCCGGCGAGCGTCCAAGACGCGGGAATCGTCAGATTCGAAAAGCGTAAACAGTTCAAAGAGGCGTTCCTTAGCGGCAGTCTTTTCGTCGGCATCAGTGGCCGTGGTAGCCCAGCCGATAAGACGTTCAAATGCCCGTTCTGGGGCACCGGAAATCACTTCAGCATCCGCTGCTGCAAGTGCCGCATTCAGATCGGATGGATTCTGCTCCGCTGCTGTAACCGGATCGGCGTCATCTGCTCCGATACCCGCCTTGTACTCAGCTAGGCGCTGCAACAACCCGACGTTTCCCCGAGCCTGCTTCAAGTACGTCTCGTGGGGATTTTCCTTAATGAGCTGATCATAGATTGCGATCGCCTCATCCCACTTCCCCGCATTCAGTGCCGCTTCGGCAGACTGTAGACGCGGATCATCCTGGGGTGAAGCCTCTCCGCCACGTTCGCTGGCAGGAATACCGGGCAATTGGCTACCCAACTGAGCAACCAGAGCGTGAGTCCACTGCTGCAACGCGTCCTTGGGCTGCGCACCGCTGAAGCTCGTTACCGGCTGGCCTTGGACCAAAACGATGACAGTAGGCACCGCCGTGACGCCGAAAACCTGCGCGATTTCAGGTGTGGTGTCGGCATCAACGTAGGCCACAACGAAGGCCAAATCTGATGCTTCGGCAAGCCCGGTGAGGTCGTCGCAAAGCGTCTTAGACTCCGGCGCCTGCGCTGAGCCTACAACCACGATGACGGGCACCTGGGTCGAACGGCGCGCCACTGCGGTCTCGAAATTGTCCCGAGTGACCGTGGTACACGCAGACACGCCACTGCCGTTAGCTGGTGCCGCACCAGTTCCGGCCTGGGGCTTCTTCTGGAACTGCCCCAAATCAATCGCTCCACCAATAAACTGATCGCCAACTGCCATAGCGTCTACTCCTTCACCGAGTTCACATCACCAATACGTTCACGGGCTGCTTCCACCTTGCGCGACAGCGTCCCAGTGTAGCCACGCCGAATATCTGCTTTCAGGACCAGCGACACCCGCGGCGAGTGCTGAGCCACGACCTCCGTAGCCTCTTTGACTACAGCCATAACCTCATCCCATTCACCCTCAACCAGAGTAAACATTGCGTTCGTCTCATAATCCAGACCTGAATCGCGGACCACCCGAATCGCCTCGGACACAACATCCGCCATTTCTGCATCTGGTGTGTCTGTCGTGGCTGGGGCAACCGAAAAAGCAATCAACATGCCTTAAAGCTTAGCCACGTTTTACCGGCCGCTGCCGAAATGTAAGCCGCACCTCTGCTGCTTATCGACGCTGCCAGCAATGGTTGTGCCAATGCCTACGATCTTCACCTTGACGCCCCGTATACTTCGGCCACGCAACAACGTGTGCCACCCCGGGAACGATCTGTTGGTTACACCCAGGGCACACGTAGTACTTCACTGCCCGCGCTGACCCGATGCGTCGTACCAAGTAAATATCCCCGTGCGTCCACGAGGGCCCTTCAGTCTCTTCCAACCCGTACAGCGTAGCCCCGTCACGCGGGAGCGGGCGAGTATCGCGTCCTCGGATACGCCTATTCTTCCGACCCACGTATCCTCCTTCCTGTCTTCACCCCTGCTATCACTTAGAAAAGACGGAGTTCATCAGACTCGATTCCGCGGAGCTCTTGGTAGTCCAGTGTCACGCACTGAATATCACGGTCTTCAGCGAGCACACGTGCCTGAGGTTTGATTTCTTGGGCTGCGAAAATACCCCGCACAGGAGCAAGCAGCGGATCACGATTCAGCAATTCGAGGTACCGCGTCAATTGTTCTACGCCATCGATATTTCCGCGGCGTTTAATTTCAACAGCAACAGTGCCATGGGCATGGTCTTTGCACAGAATATCTACGGGCCCAATTGCTGTGGGGTATTCGCGACGAATCAACGAATAGCCCTCACCCAGGGTCTCGATGTTATCCGCCAAGAGTTCCTGCAGGTGTGCCTCAACCCCATCTTTTACAAGCCCCGGATCCTGCCCCAACTCAAAGGTCTCATCTTGCAGGACCTCCTCCACAGTGATGCGCAGCTGTTCCCCTTTCGGATTCTCCACAATCCACAGCTGCTCGCCGGTATCTTCTCCGTCTTCATCAACAACCGACGTCTCCGCGACGGTACACGGTGGAGTCATCCAGTTCAGCGGTTTATACGCACGGTCGTCTGCGTGAATGGACACCGAGCCGTCCGCCTTCATCAAAATAAGTCGAAGAGCAGACGGAAGATGGGCATCCAATCGGCCCACATAATCGACAGAACACCGAGCAATAACTAAACGCATGCGCACCACCCTATCGCACCCGCATGGCGGCTAACGTTTCGCGTGCTTATCGACGACGCGACCGCGAAACCCTATCGCGCAGCCGGTGAAAATCAGGCCTCTGCTGCCTGACATCGGGCGCAGCTTCTACCCAGGCGGTGAAAGCCATCTCAGTGCGCAAATCAGCTGACAGCTCCCACTCCACGTCCCCCACAGTGAAGGTGACGATTCCGTTCACAGGCTCTAAAACTGAAGCCTCACGGTCTGTCGCATGACGACGGCCCGTGAGGCTAATGTTTTGGCGGTTAAAAGCTGCGTCGGCGAGTGGCCCCAGCGAACGCAGCTTAAAAAAATGCAGTACATCCCCCTTGTACACGATGGTTCCGTGGCGCCAATGGCGACCATCGTCGGCGGGGAGCATACGCATAACCACGGAGGTACCAGCCGAACGCACGAAGAAGAAACGCCACGCGGCGAGGGCAGCGACAATCACGATGATGGCTACCAGAATCCATTGCACAAACGACATACCGTACGGCCCTCGCTCCATAGAGCACTTCTTCAGTGCGTCCGCTTTGAGTACTTTCACCCCGTCACTGGACGGATTAACCAATGTTAACAGAAGACTAAGTGAAAAATACCTTTGTCTTTATGCAGTCCTAGTTTAACCAATAGTCATGGGTCACGCTAACTGTTTAGCGGGAGCAGGTTATGTCCCCGTGCACCCGAACCGGATAAAAAAACTGCCTGGCCCGTACTCATTCGAGTATGGACCAGGCAGCGGTGAGTTTAAGGCTTACGCAGACTGCAGACGGCGCAGCGCCTTCAACGAAGCAACGCCTCGTGATGCGGTGAGCTCGTCGTCAGAAGAGCTCTGCTCTTCCGCTTCGCCTTCGTTGACTTCATCAGCCCACACGGCCCAGTCAGCCAATACGGTGACTTTTTCCCGTGTGACGTAGAGGAAGCCACCCTGCACGGCAGCCACGACCCGGTCGCCTTCCAGCGGACGGATCGTCACTACGCCGTTTTCTGCCAGCTGAGCTAGCAACGGCTCGTGGCCGGGCAGCACGCCGATCTCACCTTCAGAGGTTTCCGCGGTAAGGATGGACGCTTGTCCTTCCCAGAGCAAACGCTCAACGGAAACCAGTTCCACGGTGATGTCAGCCATGATGGGTTCTCCCCTACTTTTCGGTGATCTTCTTGTACGCAGCCTCGACGTCATCGAGACCACCCAAGCCGTTGAAGGCCTGCTCTGGGTAGTGGTCGAATTCGCCGTTGCAGATGCGTTCGAAGGCATCGATGGTGTCCTCGAGTGGGACGTAGGAGCCCGGCAGACCCGTGAACTTCTCTGCGACGAAGAAGTTCTGGCCGAGGAAGCGCTCGATACGGCGTGCACGTGCAACCGTGATCTTGTCTTCTTCACCGAGTTCGTCCATACCGAGGATGGCGATGATGTCCTGCAGTTCCTTGTTCTTCTGCAGAATACCAATGACGCGCTGAGCAACCGCGTAGTGACGCTCACCAACGATCGACGGCTCGAGAATACGAGAGGTCGAGGTCAGTGGGTTCACAGCTGGGTAAATACCCTTGGATGCAATACCACGGTCCAGCTCGGTCGTTGCGTCCAAGTGAGCGAACGTCGTTGCTGGCGCAGGGTCGGTGTAGTCGTCAGCTGGGACGTACACTGCCTGCAGAGACGTAATGGAACGACCCTTAGTAGAGGTAATGCGCTCCTGAAGAACACCCATCTCGTCTGCCAGCGTTGGCTGGTAACCCACAGCAGAAGGCATGCGGCCCAGAAGGGTCGAAACCTCAGAACCTGCCTGGGTGAAACGGAAGATGTTGTCGATGAACAAAAGCACGTCCTGGTGCTGGACATCGCGGAAGTACTCCGCCATGGTCAGACCAGACAGTGCGACGCGCATACGGACTCCTGGTGGCTCGTCCATCTGGCCGAATACCAGGGCGGTATCTGGGAGCACGCCCATTTCTTCCATTTCGAGGAAGAGGTCGGTGCCCTCACGGGTACGCTCGCCGACGCCCGCGAACACGGAGGTACCGGAGAACTCGCGTGCAATACGGGTAATCATCTCCTGGATGAGAACCGTCTTGCCCACACCTGCACCACCGAACAGACCAATCTTGCCACCCTTGACGTAAGGGGTCAGGAGGTCAATAACCTTGATACCCGTTTCCAGGATCTCGGTCTTACCTTCCAGCTGGTCGAATGGTGGTGGGTCACGGTGGATACCCCAACGCTCGATGCTTGGATCGTCGTTGAGCTCCGGTGCGTCCAGGCAGTCGCCCAGGGCGTTGAATACATGCCCCTTGACGACGTCACCCACTGGGACGGAAATAGGTGCACCCGTGTCCTTGACCTCAGTACCGCGGATCAGACCGTCGGTCGGGGCCATGGAAATGGTGCGAACGAGGTTGTCGCCCAAGTGCTGAGCTACCTCAAGGACAATGGTTTTTGCGACTGCTTCGAGGGTGACCTCGACAGTCAGCGCGTTATTCAGTGCTGGCAGTTCGCCGCGGGGGAACTCCACGTCGACAACCGCACCAATGACGCGCACAACACGGCCGGAGGTGGTCTCCTGGCGTGTGTTCTGCTCGCTGAGAGCTGTAGTCATAATCTAGTCACTTTCTCCGCTATCGGCGAGGGCATCTACGCCGCCGACGATCTCTGTGATTTCCTGAGTAATCTGCGCCTGACGGGCAGCGTTAGCTACTCGAGACAAGTCGTTGACCAGTTCATTCGCGTTGTCCGTTGCCGCCTTCATAGCGGTACGGCGGGCTGCGGATTCCGAAGCAGATGCTTCCAGGAAGTAAGAGAACAACATCCTGGATACATACTGCGGAAGCAGAGCCTCTAGCAACGTGTCTGGATCTGGTTCGAAGGCCACATCGGGTTCAGGCAGATCGCCCGTACCCAACATGTCTTCACCGGTATCGACCTGGTCGTATTCGACAACAGCTTCAATTGGAAGCAACTGATGCGCCTCCGGCTGCTGGGTCAACATCGAGACAAACTCGGTGTAGACGACGTGGACCTGATCGAAACCGAGGATGTCGTCGCCATCGACGCGAAGACCGGTGCGGTCCTTCACGGTTCCTTCCGAACCTGCGAGGAAGCCGTTAATCAGGTGGCGGCGCACATCGTGTGTGCCTTCCCAGGTCGGATCCTGAGAGAATCCGTCCCAAGCGCCTTCAATGTCTTCGTCGCGGAATTCGTAGTAACCGATTCCCTTGGAACCGGTTACGAAGCGGACAACATCGTAGCCTTCGTCTTCAAGCAGCTTGGTCAGTTCAGCGGCCTTCTTGAGCACGTTGTGGTTGTAGCCACCACACATGCCGCGGTCGGACGTGACGACCAGCACTGCTGCTCGGCTGCCCTGACGATCACCGGAATGCCGGAGCATCGGGTGCTCGAGAGAGCTTGCTGAAGCGAGACGTTCCACGACATCCTGGATTTCACGGGCGTAAGGAGCTGCAGCTGCAACGCGGTTTTGCGCCTTAGTAATGCGCGAAGTTGCAATCAACTCCTGTGCCTTGGTGATCTGCTTGGTCGAGTTCACTGACCGGATACGGTCACGTAGTTCACGAAGATTAGCCATGGTTCACGCTCCTCCCTTCTGCAAAATAGACGTTCATTGATTGTGCCTAAAGGCTATCTAGTTCGTCTTCTTGCGGGAGACGGTGAGCTGGTTCTTCTGCACATCACCCTCGGACAGCGCATCGACGTTCTCATCCTGAATGAGCGGTGCGTTGTCAGAAGTGCGGAAGGTGCGGGAGAACGTAGCAGCAGCCTTGCGCAGAGTCTCCTGGGACTCGTCGCTCAGCGCTGCGCCACCGGCAATCTGCTCGTAAACTTCAGGGGTTTCAGCATGCAGGAATTCCTGCAGCTCAGCCTCGTAGCGACGAACATCTTCGACGGGAACAATGTCGAACGCGCCGTCGTTAGCCAACCAAATCGAAACGATCTGGTATTCGACTGGCTGTGGAGAGTTCTCTGCCTGCTTGAGGATCTCGACGAGACGCTGGCCGCGCTCGAGCTGAGCCTTCGAAGCATCGTCAAGGTCGGAAGCGAAGGTAGCGAATGCTTCCAAATCGCGGTACGCAGCGAGGTCAAGACGCAGGGAACCTGCAACCTTCTTCATACCCTTGGTCTGAGCAGCACCACCAACACGAGAGACGGAGATACCGACGTTAATAGCTGGACGAACGCCCTGGTTAAACAGGTCGGACTCTAGGAACACCTGACCGTCAGTAATAGAAATAACGTTGGTCGGGATGAACGCAGAAACGTCGTTAGCCTTGGTCTCAATGATCGGCAACGCGGTCATAGAACCGGCGCCCATGTCGTCGGAGAGCTTTGCAGCACGCTCCAGCAGACGGGAGTGCAGGTAGAACACGTCACCAGGGTAAGCCTCACGGCCCGGTGGACGACGCAGCAGCAGGGAGATAGCACGGTATGCCTCAGCCTGCTTGGTCAGGTCATCATAAATCACCAAGACGTGGTAGCCCTGGTACATCCAGTGCTGGCCAAGAGCTGCACCGGCAAACGGTGCTAGCCACTTGAAACCTGCGGAGTCAGAAGCTGGAGCAGCCACGATGGTGGTGTACTCCAGAGCACCCTGCTCTTCAAGAGTTGCGCGGACACCAGCGATGGTGGAACCCTTCTGGCCAATTGCAACATAGATGCAACGGACCTGCTGGTTCTTGTCGCCAGATTCCCATGCAGCCTTTTGGTTCAAAATGGTGTCAATGCAGACTGCGGTCTTACCAGTCTTGCGGTCACCAATAATAAGCTGACGCTGACCACGACCGATCGGGGTCATTGCGTCAATAGCCTTAATACCGGTCTGGAGTGGCTCTTCCACTGGCTGACGCTGCAGCACGGAAGGTGCCTGGAGTTCCAGCACACGGTTTTCTTCAGCCTCGATAGCGCCCAAGCCATCGATCGGCTGACCCAATGGGTTAATTACGCGGCCCAGGAACTTGTCCCCGACCGGGATAGACAGAACTTCGCCTGTCCGAGTTACTTCGTCGCCCTCTTTGAGAGTCTCGTAGCTACCCAAAATAACGACACCGATGGAATCGGTCTCGAGGTTCTGCGCCACACCAATGACGCCGTTGGGGAACTCGAGCAGCTCATTTGCCATCACGCTAGGCAAGCCCGAAACCTGGGCAATGCCATCCGCGGTGGAAATGACCACGCCGACCTCCTCACGGGAGGCCTCCGCGGAGAAGCTCGAGGTGTAGTTCGCAATCGCGCTACGGATCTCATCGGAGGAGATCGTCAGCTCCGCCATGTTCTTCCTGCTCTCGGTTGTTTCGTTCAATGTGTTCAAATCGTTGGCCCTTAAACCAGCTGCGCCCTCAGGCGTTCGAGGCGACCAATGGTGGAACCATCGATCTTCTCGTCGCCGACCCGGATAATCATTCCGCCGAGGATGGACTCGTCAACCACAGTGTGGATGGAGAAGTCACGCCCATACAGTTGACCCAACTTCTCGGCAAGCACCTGTCGTTGCGCGTCGGTCAACTCTGCAGCGCTGACGACCTGGGCCACGGTGCGGCCACGGAGGTCTGCTGCTTGATCGACCAGTGCTGCGATGTCATCAACCGGGTTGTGCTCAGGACGGCCAATAACCTGAAGCGCAAGCGCCTCGGTGTACTTAAGGGCCTTTCCGTAGAGCACGGATGCCAACAGGCTACGCTTCTGCGCTGCATCTGCACGAGGGTCAGACAGCAGCATCGACAGCTCAGGTTCGCGGTCCAGGATACGACTCAAGTCGTAAAGCTGGTCCTCTACATCCTGGAGCTGCCCCTCAGACTCAGCGCCACGCAGCAGTGCGCGACGCCCCAGCACGACCAGTCCGGTACGGAACTCACGGGGAGTTGACCAAGACTGTGCGGCAGCTTCGCCCAAAATGTCGAGCGTGGGTTGCGCAACCCGTCCGTTGAATACTTCGCGAATCAGTCCTGCGCGCTGTTCTGCGGTACGCGTAGTATCCGCGACTGCAATACGCAGTGCCCGATCCTTGTCCAGTGCTTCAACGACATCAAAAAGTTCGGCACCTAGCTGGGCAGCAGTTGGTGCCTGAGCGGCACCTGCCGTCAGATTATCCAGCTTCGGAGTGAGCTGGTTCAGTGCGTCGCGACTAGCTGCGTGCATACCACTCACTTTCCTGCCGTTTTAGCAGAGTCCAGCTCAGCCAGGAACGAATCGATGGTGGTGGAACGCTTCGAAGCGTCGGAGAGTTCACCGCCAAGAATACGTTCTGCGAGGTTGATTGAGCTCTGGCCCAATTCCTGACGCAGTTCTTCAACTACCTGCTGGCGGGATGCCTCGAGCTGCTTGTTGCCAGACTCGATGATGCGAGCACTTTCAGCATTAGCCGCTTCACGTGCTTCGGCTTCGATCTGCTTGCCACGCTCACGGGCCTGGTCGCGGATTTCCGCGGCCTCGCCTCGGGCGTCGGAAAGCTGTGCGTTGTACTTTTCCAACGCTGCCTTAGCTTCAGCCTGAGCAGCCTCAGCACGCTGAATACCACCCTGAATCCGGTCCTCACGCTCGGCTAGGATCTCCCGGTACTTCGGAAGGACAAACTTCCAGAAAAGAATCAGGACGATGACGAGCGAAATGATGGACCAGACGATGTCGTATGCCTTGGGCAGGAGGATAGAGTTGCCAGATTCAAGTGGCAAGGAACCCTCCGCAAGGTAATAAATGACGTTCGTCATAGTTCTCCAGTCTTAAAAGTTTTTTGTTCGCTCGTCTGACTAGAACAGGAAGCCGGCAACGAGGCCGATCAGAGCCAGTGCCTCGACGAAGGCAAGGCCGATGAACATGGTGGTACGCAGCTGGCCAGCCATCTCAGGCTGACGTGCCATACCCTCGAGAGCCTTGCCCACGAGGATACCGATGCCCAGGCCTGGGCCCAGGGTTGCGATGCCGTAGCCGATTGCGCCAAGGCCGGTGTAGGTGGTGGTTGCTTCAGCCTGCGCGAGGATGATCTCGTTCATGAGGTTGTTCCCTTTCTTGGTCCCGGGACCTGCTCCCGGGGGAAATTTTCAGTAGATCTCTGGGGTATTCAGTTGACCATGCAGTCCGCTTCTCCCCAACTCCTATTCACATAGGAGCCGTATTCCCTATTCACTAATGTTCATCGGCGTGCAAAGACAGTTCGATGTACACAGCGACGAGCAGCGCAAAGATGTACGCCTGCAGGATGATGATGATGCATTCGTACAGGGTGAAGGCGATGCCCGCAATAAGAGTGATGCCAGACACTGCGGTCCAGCCGTTGAGCTGCCAGAAGAAGAAGTTCGTGGCAGAGTACAGCAGGACCAAAATGATGTGACCGGCGAGGAAGTTCGCCATCAAACGCAAAGCCAAGGTGACTGGGCGGATGATGAACGTGGAGAGGATTTCGATCGGCACCACGAGGAGGTGCAGAATCGGAGGAAGGTTGGGGATGACAACCGACGACTTGACGTATTTGAAGAAGCCATAGCGCTTGGAACCTGCGTACACAAACGCGATGAAACCAAACACAGCCAAGACAGCCGGCATACCCATACGTGCGTTGGGTGAGATGTTCAACCCCGGGATGATCGTGGTGACGTTCATAAAGAGCACCAGGAAGAAGATGGTCGCGATAACCGGGAGGAACCGACGACCTTCCTTCTTGCCCAGAATGTCTTCTGCGATATGAATTCGTACGAAGTCAATTGCCCACTCGACTACGTTTTGCAGTCCAGAAGGAACGAGCTTCGGGTTACGCATGCCGAAGGCGAATAGCGCAACCAAAATCACGGTCATCAGGATGCGGATAAGCATCAGACGGTCAAGTGCAAACCAGCCGTTTGCAAAGTCTGTGAACCACATGTCCACGACTTCGCCAGTTTGGCTGTCGATATGCCCCGGGAAAAATTCGTCGTCCAGATTCGGGGGATGGAACTCCCCCTTCATGGACAAAGTCATAACGCTCAGCGTTCTCTCCCGTGTTCGGGCCGCGCTCGTGCAAGCGCGGTGCGATGGACGTCTGAAAAACACTCTGCCTGGAGCACGGATTCCGTCGCACATCTGCGTGCTGAAGGCAGGGATTGAAGCCAACAACCCAGGAAAAACCCAGGCGTGGCTAACCCGCAAGTTAGATTAGCAGGCTAAATCGTTTTTGTCCCACCCGGTGTGAGCCCACCTCACCGGTGTGACGTAATTCCCGCTTATGGTGGGGTTATTGTTCCAGCGCAACGTTATTTTTGGGATCTAAAGGGCCAACCTATCCGCTAAATCCATTCCCCAATTCGGGGGTGGGCTATCACGGAGTTTTCCGTAGGTAAGAATCCGGCACGTTCCCAGCCTTCCCCCATTTCCCCCGCTTCTGGTTACCCCCGTCGCCTAGACCCGCCAAGAACGTATTAGTCCCCCAAAGTCATGGTGCGGGTTGTGATTACGCCCCAAATTTCAGCACCTATGACGACGACAAGTGTTGCGAGCGTCGTCGTGAAGAAAGCCCAGGTGTTGTAGAACTCCAAGTCCCTGATAACAAACAAGATGGCAATCAGAATGACAATTTTGACCAACCAACCACCAAGAACAATGGCCCCCGTAGTTGCCGGGGAGGTGTTCGACGAAGCCAAAACTAACCCAGCCGTGGTCAAGATGAAGGCGCCCGAGATGGCTGCAGACATGATGACACCAATCAGCCCTTCAGTATTAGCGATCCAACCCCAGATAATCAGGAGGAGAATGATTACCACCACGAGGGCCTTGCCACCGTAGTTGAGAGCTCGGAGAAGTGGACGACGATGATCGGTGTAGTCGGTCTCATCAATCGGCGGAAGATCTACGGTTGGCTCATCGGGGCTGTTTTGATTTTTCTGTGCTTCACTCACGGGGGTCATCCTACCGATGGGTATCAGCTCGGACTAACTAACGCACCTGCGTGAGCCAATTCTGCCGTCCAAGACAGGCACCAGCGTGAGTAGGAACGCCACCAATAAAGCAATTCCGGTACCGGTTAACGCGGCCGCCGGCGGAACGATGGAGAAGGCCACCGCACCGAAAGCCACGACAGAGACCCACAAGTAAAGAATGAGCACCGTTCTACGATGAGTGTGCCCAAGCTTCAGAAGCCTGTGGTGTAAATGCATCTTGTCGGCGGTAAAAGGCGAGGTCCCTTTAGACAACCTGCGCACCACTGCCAGAACCAAGTCTAAAACCGGCACGAAGACCGCGGCTGCAACAACGATAAACGGGCTCATGAGTGCGACCATGTCGGCGGAGCCATAAAGCGACATAGTGATTTTGCCCGACGCAGATGTAGACGCAGCTGCCAACAGCAAACCAATGAGCATGGAGCCTGAATCGCCCATAAATATGCGTGACGGTTCAAAATTATGTGGAAGAAAGCCCGCGCACAGTCCCATGAGACCGGCGGCAATGATTGCTGGCGGATACGCGGACACAGCCCCGCCCTGATCGTGGAGAACCGTGAGGGAGAAGACGAGGATCGCTCCCCCTGCGATCATTCCAAGGCCTGCGGCCAGGCCGTCGAGACCGTCGACGAAGTTCATCGCATTCACCAACAGCACCGTAATGACGACTGTCAATGCAGTGGACTGGACTTGGTCGAGAACTACGGTAGTTCCATCGCCGATGGGGACATACAAGGCAGTCCAATTTAAGCCCAGCAAAGACATGGTCAGTGCTGCAGCAATCTGGCCTATCAACTTCGCCAGTGCCCCAAGTTCCACGAGGTCGTCGATAATACCTATGACCACGATGATAAATGCCGCCCACAACAACGCATTCATCTCTGGGGTAACGGGCATGAATCCCCTGTTGAGCGCCGGAAGCTGTGACGCCAAGAATACCGCTCCCGCGAAACCCGAGAACATGGCCACGCCACCCAACCTCGGCGTGGGTTGGGTGTGAACATCGCGCTTACGAATTTCCGCAACTTTTCCAGCGCGTACGGCTAAGTACCGGACGGCTCCCGTCGATAAGTACGTCAAGGCAGCGGCAACAAGAATGACCACGCCGAGTTCTCGCAGCGGTACGCCCGCCCCACCTAAGCCCATAGTTACTGGTTCTTAGGCTCCGGAAGCTCTACTTCAACGCCGAGGACTTCGCTGATTCGGTCAGCAGAAATGGCTCCCTCACGGAGAATCTTTGGAGTCGTTCGAGTTAAATCAACAATCGTCGAGGGTTCACCGATCGCTGCGGTACCACCGTCCAGATATACGGCGACGCTATCGCCTAGCTGTTGGCGCGCCTCTGTCACGTTGACAGGCGGCTGGTGACCATGGATGTTGGCGGATGATACGGCCATGGGCCCGACGTCGCGAAGCAGTTGCAGCGCCACAGGGTGATTCGGCATGCGCACCATGACAGTGCCGTTTGTATCACCCAAGTTCCACGGCAGCGAGGGCGCTTGCTGCACCACGATAGACAAGCCACCTGGCCAGAATGCCTCCACCAGTAAGCGCATCTGGGAGGAGAACCCTGCGACGAGCCCCTGGATTGTGTCCCAGGAACCAACCAGAACTGGAACCGGGTAATCAGGCCCGCGATGCTTCGCGGCAAGCAGGTTGGCTACTGCTTGGTTATTGAAAGCGTCAGCACCAATGCCGTACAACGTATCCGTCGGCAGAACGACGAGTTGACCGTCACGTGCGGCTTCGGCAGCCTGTACGAGGGACCGGGCGCGGTCTTTTTCATCAAGACAATTCAGTACTGAGCTCATAGTGCTCCTAAGTGTACTCTGCCCGTGGCTCACGTTATTGAAGCTGGTTTAACGCCAAGCGCAAAACGCTTCCGGCCGGTCAAATCTGCCAGCGGACGCACATCGGCGAAGCAGGCGGAGCGCAGGGTTTCTAGCGTTTCCTCCGAAGTTGTGTCGTCATGTTCAACAGCCACAACACCGCCTGGTCGTACCAGTGTAAAAAGTACTGGGGCTAACTGCGTGATCATGTCCATTCCACTGTCGCCGGAAAAGACGGCCATGTGGGGGTCGTGATACACCTCAGGAGAAAGGTCGTCGGATTCAGGAACATATGGCGGATTTGTCACCACGAGGTCCACTCGTCCGGCAAGCTCACCCAAGAGGTTGGGGTCCGTTGCATCACCAGCGATAAGTTCTACGTTCGGGTACCGCAAATTCTTCGCGGCATACTTGAGGGCGTCATCGCTGAGCTCGACCGCAACAACCTGCGCAGCCGGCAAATGACTCGCCAGGTACGCAGCCAGGGCACCGCTACCGGTGCAAAGATCCACGATGCACAAACCGCTACCCTGTTGGTCTCCTGCTTTTCGACGAGCCCACTGTACCGCCCAATCGGCCAGTACCTCAGTCTCGAAACGGGGCACGAACACCCCGGGCCCTACAAACAAGTCAAGTGGGCCGAAAGGTGCCGTTCCGACGATGTGTTGCAACGGAATTCGGCGCGCACGCCGTTCGACGAGCCCGGCATACCCCTCAGCCATAACATCGCGGCCCCGGAGTTTTACCTCCATGTGTGAACAACCAAGAAGGTGGGCCGCGAGTTCTGTCGCGTCATATTCCGGCGACTCCACGCCGGCGCCACTCAAGGCGGCTGCTGCAGCCGCAACGGCCGTACGCACCGTCGGAGCGCTTTCCACTGAACTTACGTCAAAGCGCGGAGCTGCAGCATCTGCAGTCCCGCGCTCCGTGTATGAGTTTTTCATACCTTTGGTGCTTATTCTGCCTCGAGACGTTCTGCGCGCTCAGCCGCTTGCAGCGCGCTGAACAGTTCATCTAGGCCACCATCGAGGACAGTATCCAAGTTGTTTGCCTTGTAGTTGATGCGGTGATCCGAGATGCGGTTCTCCGGCCAGTTATAGGTGCGGATACGCTCGGAGCGGTCCATGTTGCGGACCTGGCTGCCGCGCTGCTCTGCAGCTTCCGCCTCAGCTTGCTCGCGCTGCATCTGGTCCAGACGGGCTTGGAGGACCTGCATGGCACGGGCACGGTTTTGAATCTGTGAGCGTTCCTTCTGGCAGGTCACGATGATTCCGGTGGGCAAGTGCGTGATGCGGACCGCGGAGTCCGTGGTGTTCACGCCCTGTCCACCTTTACCGGAGGATCGGTAGACATCGACGCGAATGTCTTTGTCGTCAATGTCCACGCCGGTGAGCTCATCGGGCTCCGGGTACACCAGGACACCTGCAGCGGAAGTCTGGATGCGTCCCTGAGATTCGGTAACGGGCACGCGCTGGACGCGGTGGACTCCACCTTCGAATTTGAAGACAGACCATGCACCATCACGGGATGGGTTCTTGGAACGGATGGAAAGCGTCATGTCCTTCACCCCGCCGAGGTCGGATTCTGCCAAGTCCAGGACCTCGTAGGCGAAACCGTGCTTGTCGGCGTACTTTTCGTACATGCGCACAAGGTCACCGGCGAAGAGTGCAGCCTCTTCACCGCCGGCGCCAGCTTTGATCTCCATGATGATGTCGTCACCATCGTGGGGGTCGCGCGGAGCCATGAGGTCAGCGAGTTTCTCCTCGAGCTCAACTTCGCGTTCTGCAAGGCGCTGTGCTTCAGCCTGGAATTCGTGGTCCTCGTGGGCCATTTCCTTGGCAACTTCCAGGTCTTCCTGGGTTTGGGTTAGCTCGTTGTAGACGTTGACGATCGGCTGCAATTCGGAGTATCGCTTGGAAACTTTGCGTGCGGCAGCTTGGTCGTCGTGAAGCGACGGGTCAGCCAGCTGCATTTCCAGGCCCTGGTATTCCGATAGGACGTCGTCAACAGCAGATACCTGCTTAGACATTAGGAGTAATCCTCCTCTTCTAGAGCGGCCGCCATCGGCGCACTAGATGCAACCTGCATCAAGAATTCACCGTTGGACTTAGTCTTCTTCAGCTGGCGAATGAGCAGGTCGATAGCCTGCTGGCTGTCCAGCTGAGCCAGGATGTTACGCAGTTTTTGCATAATCTTGGCTTCTTCTGGCACGAGCATAAGTTCGTCCTTGCGCGTGCCCGAAGGGTGAACGTCGACGGCTGGGAATACGCGGCGTTCTGCAATTTTGCGGTCGAGCTTGAGCTCAGCGTTGCCGGTGCCCTTGAACTCTTCGAAGATCACAGCGTCACCGGCGGAACCGGTTTCCACGAGCGCGGTCGCGATGATGGTCAGCGAACCGCCGTTTTCGATGTTGCGGGCCGCACCCAGGAAACGCTTCGGTGGGTACAGCGCGTTGGAGTCAACACCACCGGAGAGGATACGACCGGACGCTGGCGAGGAATTGTTATATGCGCGGCCGAGGCGTGTGATGGAATCCAGCAGGACCACCACATCCTTGCCTTCTTCGACGAGGCGCTTTGCGCGCTCAATGGCCAGCTCAGCAACGGCGGTGTGTTCACTTGGTGGTCGATCAAAGGTGGAAGCGATAACCTCACCGTTGACGCTGCGTTGCATATCGGTGACTTCTTCAGGGCGTTCGTCGACCAGGACCACCATGAGGTGGCATTCCGGATTGTTGTGTGCAATCGCGTTGGCGATGTTCTGCAAGATCGTGGTCTTACCTGCTTTAGGAGGCGACACGATCAGTGCGCGCTGTCCCTTACCGATCGGCATGATGAGGTCAATCACGCGGGTGGTCAGGATGTTGTGCTCTGTTTCCAGGCGCAGACGCTGGTTCGGGTACAGCGGGGTCAGCTTGTTGAAGTGTGGACGCTGTGGCATCTGATCCGGGGCAACGCCGTTGATGCTTTCAATGCGGGCCAAGTTGGCGTACTTCTGACGGTTACGGCCGCGCCCGCCGCCCTGGTGGTTGTTACCGGGCTTGGAGTAACCGATGACGGCGTCACCGGAACGCAAACCGTTGCGGCGAACAATCTGGTTGTTGACGTACACGTCATTCGGGGACGGGTGGTAACCGGTGGTGCGGATAAACGCCGTGTTGTTATCAACGATGTCGACGATGCCCGCAACCGGCTGGAGGTTGTCCTCGTGGTTGTCGTTCTCAGAGTTGTCGCGGTTGTCACGGTTATCGCGGCCATCGCGATCACGCCCGCGACGGTTGCGCCGGTTGTTGCGGCGATTATTGCGGTGATTGCCACGGTCCCCGTTGTCGTGCCCTTCGTGGGAATCGTCGCCGTCATGCTGCTCTTGCGCGGACGCAGAGTCGTGCTCTTCAGAGTTTTCACGGCGTTCCTGGCGTGCTTTTCGACGTCCCTCCGGACGGTCGTCGTGTGCTTGCGCTGACTTGTCCTCATGGCTGGCATCGCCGTTGCGGGAATCAGCTTCACGTGATTCTTCCTGGTTTTCTTCCCGGCCTTCCGCACGCGCTTCTTGCGCGGCGCGCTGACGTTCACGCTGTTGCTGGCGTGCACGGTTACGGCGAGCTCGACGTGCTGCAGACCGTGATTCTGGCTGCGAGTTTTCCGAACGTTCGCTGTTTTTGCCCTCGGCGGAACCAGCAGATTCGGCGGATTCTTCAGCGGAGGAATCCTGTGCCGGCTTATCCGCGTGGGCGGGTGCGGCGACTGGGGTGCCGGCGCCTTGAATGCGGGCAATCAGTTCACTCTTACGCAAACCGGACAGACCTTTAAGGCCCAATTGCCCTGCCAGAGCGCGGAGCTCAGGAATTCGCAGAGAATTGAGGTCTTGCTTGTGTGATTCGGTCACAGATGTCCTTTCATCGCTTGACCAAGGTATTTCCGCGGTGAAGTTGGAACGCGAATACGTTCATAGTGCCCAAGCTTCAGACCGCGGGCATATATCGATTTATGGAGGCCATCACGAACAGCCTCCTACCTCATTGCTGGTCACGGTGTGCGCCGTGTGCGCATTCGGTGTATCCAGCAGAAACAGGCACGGTGTGCACTTCGGTAGCTGCATGTAAGACTCGGCTGCAATGGTGGAATAGTGCGCGTTGATACCAGCACTATTTTCTCCCCTAGGCCGCTGTCTCATAACAGTCGCGAATCGACCTGCCCATTAGTGTAGCGCACGCGACGCAAAGACACGATATTTACCCTCACCTAGACCACGCGCAAAACTGCCTCACAGGTTCAGTAGAGTGTGGGGTATGCAATCGACGATGCACAACGTTCCACTGTCTATGACCCGCATTCTGAATTATGGTGGGACGGTTCATGGCGCTACAAAAGTGACAACGTGGTGCCACGATTCTGCACGCACGACCACGTTTGCTGCGGTGAAAGCACGTGCAGGCGCACTAGCGTGGGCTTTGCAGCAGCGGTGCAAGATTAATGTCGGCGATACGGTTGCCACGCTCATGTTCAATACGGCCGAGCATTTCGAAGCCATGCTGGCGGTGCCATGCATGGGAGCCGTCTTCACGCCCCTGAACCACCAGCTCTTGGCAGACCAAGTGATTCACAGTATCAACCATGCGCAAGCAGAAGTTGTGCTCGTCGATAAGCAATTAGTCCCGCACCTCGCCCGCATCGTCGGGCAGTGCCCAAAGGTGCGCTCAGTCATTATTTCTGGGGTAGCGGTATCGGCGGAAGACCGCGCGCTCTTCCCGCGCGATATCGACGTCGCAGCGTACGAACAAATCCTCGACGGTCGCCCCACCGAGTACCCGTGGCCCGTGCTACCCGAAGACTCACCGGCAGCACTGTGCTATTCCACGGGAACCACCGGCCAACCGAAGGGTGTGGTCTATTCGCACCGCTCGCTATACCTGCAGAGCATGACACTCGTGGCCACTGATTCGCTGGCCGTAGAAAGCGGCGAAACATTCCTGTGCGGAGTACCCATTTTCCACGTCCTGAGCTGGGGTGTCCCCTACGCAGCATTCATGGTCGGTGCGCCCCTGATATTCATGGGCCGCGATACTTCCCCCGAGGCTCTGTCCGCAGCCATCACCACATTGCACCCACGCATGGCCCATGGCGTCCCAACCCTGTGGATGCAACTGTTGGTCCACTACCTCCACACACCTCCACCACGCATGTCGTTGCAGGAAATTTTCGTGGGCGGTTCGCCAGCGCCACCGGCATTGATTCACATGTGGGAAGAACGCTACGGCGTGGACGTTATCCAAGTGTGGGGTATGACGGAGACCCAAACTGTCGGCACCGTGGCGCGCCCACCAGCAGGAGTATCCGGCGAGGCACGTCAGGCCTATCGGGAAAGCCAAGGGCGCTTCCCCGCACACCTGGAATACCGCGTGGTCGCTGACGGTCGCATTGTAGGAAGTACCGACCGCAACGCTGGCGAAATCCAAGTCCGCGGCAATCTAGTAACCAATGGCTACTACGACTCCCCCGCAGGCCACGACGACGGCTTGGCCTCTACATTCCGCGGCAAACGAGTCGACGACGCCGCAGTCACTGCCAAATACATGACCGACGACGGCTGGTTACGCACCGGCGACATGGGGTCAGTCACGAACGACGGCTTCCTTACCGTCCATGATCGCTCGCGTGATGCAATCCGCTCCGGCGGTGAATGGATTTATTCTGCGCAGCTGGAAAACCTCATCATGAACTCCGACCGGGTTATCGAATGCGCCGTCATCGGATACCCCAGCAAGAAATGGGGCCAGCGCCCCCTAGCAGTCACCGTACTTCACGAAGGGATTCCCCACACCGCAGAAACCGCAAGAAAGCTTCGCGACGAAATGCGCGCCGTCTTCCCAGCGTGGATGTTGCCCGAATACTGGACCTTTGTCGACTCCATCGACAAAACCAGCGTGGGAAAATTCGACAAAAAAGATCTCCGCACCTACTTGGCCGAGGGACAATTCTCCATTATTGAGCTCGACGGCCCCGGGACTTCTACGGACGAAGATTAACCACACCAGAAAGCCCACGGCTGGGCGTGGGCTTTCTAAAAACGCGTTTGCTTAATTCACGGTGACCGTTGCCGGTCCTGCTACTGCCAGCTCATGAACGACCAACCCGGCGGCGCGGGCTTCGTCGAGAAGCTCTGGGGCTACAGGCTCAGTAGAAAGTACTAAGCAGGTGGGCCCGGCACCCGAAAGGAATGCTGCGTAACCGCGGTTACGCAGACGATTTACCCACTCGGCGGTGATTGGCAGAACGTCAGCACGGTACGGCTGGTGGAGACGGTCACGGGTACCTTCCCACAGCAGTTCGGGGTGGTTGCTCAGCGCGGCCGTCATCACTGCGGTACGGGATACATTAAAACGCGCATCCGTGTGGGTGACGTGGCTAGGAAGGACGCGGCGAACGGCATCCGTGGAGGCGTGGAAATTCGGGACCAGCGCCGTGGCACGAATGGATGAATCGACGGGGATATTAACCGCGCGGTATACCGGTTGAGAACGGCCGTCGACGGGAATCTCTGTCCATGACACAACCGCCCCACCCAGAACCGAGGCTCCTGCGTTATCGGGGTGGCCTTCGAAAGCGGACGCCAGCTGTACCAGGCGCTCGTTATCTAGCGGTCCACCTGCAAGCGCATTACCCGCAAGCACACCTGACACTGCCGCCGCTGCCGACGAACCCAAGCCGCGCGACTGCGGAATGGTGTTATGGCACACAACGCGCAGGCCGGGGGCTACGGCGTCTGCAGCCGATAACGCTGCGTGGATTGCCTTGACTACCAAGTGGGAAGCATCGCGCGGGAGGTCGTCTTCGCCTTCACCATGGATTTCAATGTCCAAGCCACCACTGGTGACGGTGACCTCGATGGTGTCGTAAATCTCCAAGGCCAGACCTAAGGTGTCAAAACCTGGCCCCAGGTTTGCCGACGAACCGGGGACAGTAACCGTGCAGCTGCGCCCTACCTCTAACTCGATAGCCATGACTGTGCTCCTTCTAGGCTCCGCGTCGTGAAAGAATCCGTGGCTACTAGTCTGCCAGACGCAACACGGAGTTAATACCCAGGACTGCAGGCGATGCGCTCAATTCCTGGACTGTGCGCTCGAGGTCTTCCTCGCGTGCAGTGTGCGTTACCAAGATCAAGCGGGCACCATCGTGGCCTTCCTCCTGGCGGACGGTACGCAACGAAATCTTGTTCCGCGCGCAGATCGCGGTGAGGTCGGCAAGCACTCCTGCCCGGTCCTGTACACGCATGTCGATGTGGAAGCGAGTTGGAACCTCACCAAACGTGGCGATAGGAAGGTTTGCGTACGTATTTTCTCCCGGTGCACGTCCACCGTGGACCTTGTTGCGGGAAGCGCCTACAATGTCGCCCAGCACAGCGGATGCGGTGGGCGCGCCGCCGGCCCCGTTACCGTAGAACATCAAATTACCTGCAGCTTCTGCTTCTACAAAGATTGCGTTATAGGATTGCGAAACCGATGCCAAGGGGTGGGCCCGGTCAACCAGGGTTGGATGTACACGGGCAGCAACGCTTTCAGTTCCGTCTGGCTCAACGATGCGTTCGCAAATAGCTAGGAGCTTGATCACCTGTCCAGCTTCCTGAGCGGCAGCAATATCGTCAGCGGTGATGCGGCTGATGCCTTCGCAGTAGACGTCATCAAATTTCACGCGGGTGTGGAAGCCCAACGAAGCCAAGATGGCAGCCTTCGAGGCGGCATCATGCCCTTCGACGTCAGCGGTAGGATCTGCTTCGGCATATCCCAACCGGGTTGCTTCTGCAAGCATGTCTTCGTACGACGCCCCCGTGGAATCCATGCCGTCCAGGATGAAGTTGGTCGTGCCGTTGACGATGCCAGAGATACGGTTGATTTGGTCGCCTGCTAAGGAGCGGCGGAGCACTCCGACAACCGGAATCGCTGCAGCGACGGCTGCCTCGAAGTACAGGTCAACCTGCGCTTCATCCGCGGCTTCAGCCAGTTCATCAGCGTGTGCGGCAACGAGTGCCTTGTTCGCGGTAACAACAGACTTTCCAGAGCGCAGTGCCTTGAGTACAAGTTCACGTGGATAGTCGATCCCGCCGATTACTTCGACGACAACATCAACATCGTCGCGGTCAATCAAGCTGCGGGCGTCGTCGGTAAGCAATCCCTCCGGCACGCCCTTGCGTGGCTTGGACACGTCAGAGACGGCTACGCCGCGCAGTTCAAGAGGGCCACCGATGCGGTGTTCCAGTTCGTCAGCGTACTTCCGCATGAGTCGCAGAACTTCCGAACCCACTGTGCCGTAACCGAGCAGAGCAATACCAACAGGCTCACCGGCGCCTTTACCGGGGTTGAAGGTAGTTGCGGCTGTCGAATCAGTCATGTTCTTCCAGTTCCTTCTAGTACGTTGCGAATACTTTCACCACATCGCGGGCAATACGCCATGTCTGGGGGCTCAGCGCCCCCGCGCAGGTTACTGAACCGTAATAGAGCTCCAGTAAGTGGATACTGTAAGACTATAGACTAAGCGGTTCATATCGGGGAGTTTCTTGGTCAATAACATAGCCCTTCACCGAATGACTCACACCGAGAACCCAGGGAAGTCCCTGCACATACTCAATCCCCCGCCCCGATGAGCGTGAATAAAAATAGGTGTGGTGGGGTTAGCCCACTACACCCACGCTCGTTGCAGAAGGTTAGTTCCCCTCTTCAAGCGCCAAAATGTCTTCCACGGTTTCCCTGCGCACCATGAGTTCGGCGTGCCCATTATTTACAACGACAACCGCCGGGCGTCCAAACGCGTTGTACCGGCTCGACATAGTAAAGCCGTATGCACCCGTGGCCGGAATGCCTACGATGTCGCCGGACTTCAACCCCTCGGGAACCTCAATATCATGGATGAGGATATCGCCTGATTCACAATGAGAACCCACGATGCGGGCCTCCACCGGTTCTCCCTCAACGAATCCGGAGGCGACTCGGAAATCGTATTCCGCACCATAAAGAGCAGGACGAATGTTGTCACTCATTCCGCCATCGACGGAAATGTAGCGGCGACGCTGCCCATCCCCTACGGGGACATCCTTGATAGTTCCCACGGTGTAGACGGTAGCTGTGGATGGGCCTGCAATCGCACGACCTGGCTCGACCATGACGTGTGGCATCGCGATCCCGTAATCGGAAGCTGCTTGTGCAACGCGGCCAAGCAGGTCATCCGCGACGGCCGCGACATCAAGAGGCTGTTGCTGCGCGGTGTACGCAATCCCGTACCCGCCGCCCAAGTCCAGGATGGAAAGCTGCGTGGCCAACGCTTCCCGCCCGCCAGGGAAATTGGGGCCGCAGGTATCCAAAATCTCGCCCAGGAAGCCAAGGATGCGCTCGGCAGCCAGGCCAAAGCCTTCCGCGTCAAATACCTGCGATCCCACGTGGCAGTGTAGGCCTTCCAAACGCAGAGAGTCGTGGGCGAGAACAGCTTTAACAGCGTCTAGAGCGTCACCAGCAGCCAGAGAGATGCCAAACTTCTGGTCCTCATGTGAGGTCGCGATGAACTCGTGCGTGTGTGCCTCAATACCCGGGGTAACGCGGATAAGGACAGGTTGCACGTGTCCGGCTTCGGCAGCAATCGCTGCGAGATCCTCGATCTCCTGCGGCGAGTCCAGAACCACGTGACCTACCTTGCGGGAGACACATTCACGCAGGAAAACGGGTGTTTTGTTATTGCCATGCACAGTGATGCGCGCAGCAGGGAAATCTGCAGCGGCCGCGATGAGTAATTCATTAACACTCGCGACATCAAGGCTCAAGCCCTCTTCTTCCACCCAACCTGCGATGGTACGGGTGAGAAAAGCCTTTGCAGCGTAATGCACGTGGTCCGCGCCGCCGAAGGCTTGCGCCATGGACCGGCAGCGAAAGCGAAAATCAGCTTCGTCGACGACGTAGGTGGGCGTGCCGAATTTCTCTGCAATTTCCGGTAACGGGACATCCGCAATGGTGATCACGCCGTCTTCCTGACGACACGTGTGCTTGGGCCAAACGTGGGCAGGAAGATCATTAAAGGATTCATAGTCCACGGTGGAGTCCATTGTCGCGTGCTTTCTGTAGTCAGACGCGAATCCAGCCGTAGGTAATCGCGCGTGGTCAACAAGTTATCAAGGTAGCTGTACGTTATCGCCCAGCTAATTTTTACCCGATTCATTAAAGCCCCAGGAGGCCGGACCGTCAAAATATAGCCTGCATTAAACCATGCTTCTCGACGACCATCCGGCCCCAACGGGCCGCCGCACATTACATTCTTTCGGGCGCGGTGACGCCGACGAGACGCAGTGCGTTAGCGAGTGTCTGGCGGGTTGCCATGGCCAAAGCCAGACGTGCGCCGTGCAGTGGCTGCACCTCTTCCCCGGCCTTCGGAAGAATGTGGCAGTTGTCGTAGAAGCGGTGGAAGACACCAGCAAGTTCTTCAGCGTAACGGGCCACACGGTGCGGTTCGCGCAGCTCCGCGGCGGCCTTAACCACGGCTGGGAATTCACCCAGAGTGCGGATGAGATCACCTTCACGGTCGTGGACCAGCAGGGCCAAGTCGGCGTTATAAGCGTTCACACCAGCCTCGTGTGCCCGGCGCGCGATAGAGCACAGGCGAGCGTGCGCGTACTGCACGTAGTAGACGGGGTTATCGGAGGATTGGGCCTGCCAGATGTCCAGGTCGATGTCGAGGGAGGAATCAACGGACGAGCGGATCATGGAGTAGCGGGCTGCGTCGACGCCGATGGCCTCGACGAGGTCGTCGAGCGTGATAACGGTGCCTGCACGCTTTGACATGCGTACGGCTTGGCCGTTTTTCAGGAGGTTGACCATCTGGCCGATGAGAACCTCGATGCGTTCTGGCGCGTAGCCGAGTGCTGCTGCTGCCGCTTTGAGGCGCGCAATGTATCCATGGTGATCGGCGCCCAGCATGTAGATGGCAAGGTCGAAGCCGCGGTCGAACTTGTCTGCGGCGTAGGCGATGTCACCGGCGATGTATGCGGCGTTGCCATCAGATTTGATAACTACGCGGTCTTTGTCGTCGCCAAAGTCGGTGGAGCGCAGCCACCAAGCCCCATCGGCTTCGTAGAGGTTGCCGTTATCTTTGAGTCGTGCGATTGCGGATTCGACGGCGCCGGATTCGAAAAGGGAATTTTCGTGGAAGTAGACGTCGAAGTCCGTGCCAAATTCGTGTAGCGACTGTTTGATGTGGGCGAACATCATCTCTACGCCCTCTGCACGGAAGCGTTCTTGGCGCTGCGCTGGGTCGAGGTTAATGATGCCTGGGTCCTTGTCCGTAATTGCGGTGGCAATGTCGTGGATGTACGCCCCTCCGTATCCGTCTTCCGGGGTGGGCTCACCGAGGGCTGCGGCCACGAGGGAGCGGGCGAATCGGTCGATCTGTTCGCCGTGGTCGTTGAAGTAGTATTCGCGGGTTACATCGGCGCCACTTGCTTGCAGTACGCGCCCTAATGCATCACCGACAGCTGCCCACCGGGTGCCACCCAGGTGGATGGGACCGGTTGGGTTCGCGGACACGAATTCCAAGTTGATGGACGTGCCTGCGTACAGGTCAGAATTGCCAAAGGCCTCTCCTGCCTCGAGGATCTTGGCCACGATTGTGCCCTGCGCTGCCGCTGCAAGACGCAGGTTCAAAAACCCGGGGCCAGCAATGGTGGCCTCGTCGATTGCCTCGGATGCGGAAAGTTTCTCTGCCAACCAGCTGGCAAGGTCACGTGGAGCAACACCTGCCTTCTTCGCGACCTGGAGAGCGAGGTTTGTGGCGTAATCACCATGCTCTGGGTTGCGGGGACGCTCGACGGTAACTACGTCGGGTAGGACGGAGGCGTCGAGGTCACGTTCGGTGAGGACCGCTTCCGCGGTGTCACGGATCAAGGTGGAGAGTTCAGCTGGTGTCATGGTGTGAAATCCTAGTCCACGCTGTACACACGAGCATAAGAGGGGATATGCCATGGCTTTTGCGCGGTGTGGCTAAAAAAAATTCGCAACGTCGATAAGCAGCCAAAAAGTACGGGCATCTTTTATACCGGCGAGGCGGAGACGAGCTGTAGATACGTTCGTACACCGCACTTCAGGCCAAGTTTTTTCGCCGCGCTCCGCGTGAGGACACAAATCCCGCGCCCGGAATCCACGCTTTTTCTATCACCCTATCGAAAGGTAAATATCTACCGTGACCTGCGCTCTTGTACGGGCGTACATTAAATGATTAACCCCTCATACTGTTAGCGTTCACAGCAGAGTCGGAAACGAACCGCCAGACGCTGCTCACTGACAGTGGATAGCTGGTGGACTCCAGCTTCACGCCGCGTACCGGTGCGTCCACCCGATCTCATCCCAACCGTTGTTGGGGTGCCTCCCACCTACAGAAGGGTTCTGTATGAACATCATTGAGGAGTCGTCGCACGGTGCGTCAGCGGCACCCAATGCCGTGGGCACGCCAAACGCGACGCAAGACGTTTTGCGGCATGTGAAGCCCGGCAAGACCCGAGCACCATTCCTGCGCTACATCCGTATCAACCTGCCGCGGCTGACTAAAGCCGTGCTCATCATGGTTATTGCCGTCATCGGCGCGACTGCCGCGGGTGTGGCGCTCAGCGACCACCTCCCCTTCCCCGGCGCTGACATCGCCCTGTGGATCGTTGTCGCATTCGCTGCTATTTACGTCCTGTTCGGACTGTTCACCACGCTGCGCATCTGGGACTACGGTTCGCTCGTCGGAGCCGCTGCACTCATCGTCTACATCGGTGGCCTGCTTGGCGACGCCCCATACGTGTGGAACGGCGCGTCTATCTATCTGGCCGCGACCTGGAACGTCATGGCTATCGCATCTCTGGCCTACTTCTTCCTGAACTGGGCCGTCAACTACGGCATGCTCGTCGCTTACCCCGACGATCAAGGCTTTACAGACTAGGAGAACCACACATGGATATGGTTTATGATTTCCCCTGGTGGCTGCGTGTCGAGCACTTTGTCAACATCATCTTCATTACCTTCTTCATCCGAAGCGGTATTGAAATCCTTGGCACCTTCCCCCGCCTCCACCGCTCCGTCCACATGCCGGCAGGCAAACAGTGGGCCGAGTTCACCATCAAATCGAAGCCGAAGCACAAGTATTACTCTGTGGGCTCCGAGTATGAGGACTACTCCCCGATTGTCTCGCTGCCCGGCAAAGGCCTGCTTGGCATCGGACGCTACTGGCACTTCATGGCAGTCATCGGGTTTACCGTCTGCTTCATCATCTACTACGCACTCCTGATCTTCACCGGCCAGGGCATGCGCTACATTCCGCAGAGCTGGGACGTGTTCCCGCAAGCGGTCAATGACATGATCACGTACTTGGCATTCCAGACCCCGGAGGCGCTGCCAGGTATGCCGTTCAACGCTGTCCAGCAGCTTAGCTACGGCTTCATCATCCTGATCATGCCAGCGTTCATGATCTTCACCGGCTTCTTCCAGGCACCAGCAGTAAACCAACACTGGCCGAAGATCACCCGCGCTCTTGGTGGCCGCCAGGTCATCCGTTCGCTGCACTTTTTCGGGCTGGTCATCTACATGGTGTTCATCGTCATTCACGTGGCGATGGTCATTGCCCACGGTTATGGACATGAAGTCTCCAAGATGGTCTTCGGCCACACGGAATCCCCCATTGCCGGCGGCATCATCTTCACCATCGGGCTGGCTTTCGTCGTCTGGCTGCACGTGATTGCAACGCGCACCTCTTTGGAGAAGCCACGCCTGATCGAGAAGCTGCACAACGTTGTAGTTCGCCCATTGACGCGCCAGCTCATCAAACTGCCGTCTCGCGCAAACTCCGCATGGTCCAAGGACCGTGGCAAGGAGACCGAGCACTTCCGTGCCTCCGGTCACTCCCCAGAAACCGATGAGTACGCAGCGATGGTCTCGCACAACTATGACGATGTCTACTACCTCGAAATCGGCGGTTTCGTAGAGAAGCCGATGCGCTTCTCCCTACCGGAGTTGCGTGAAATTGCCAAGGGCTACGAACAGACCACAATGCACAACTGCGTGCAAGGCTTCTCCTCCATCGGTACCTGGGGTGGCGTCCCCCTTCATGTCCTACTCGACATGGTTAAGCCACTACCTGGCTCATCCGACGTGGTCTTCAAGAGTTTCCAAATGATGGGCCGCGACGACCCCCTCTACCCGGAGGGCTGGTACTACGAGTCCGCGCCAATGTCCGAAGCGACGCAGCCCGAAACCCTGGTGGCCATCTCCCTCAACGGCGAGGACGTACCAGTGAAAAACGGTGCACCGCTGCGTATGCGCTTGGAGACCTCCACCGGTTTCCGTTCCATCAAATGGGTCGAGCGCATCGAGGTCGTCAACCGCTACGACATCATCGGCAAGGGCCGCGGTGGCTGGTTCGAAGACTTTGACAACTACGACCGTCTGCAAATGATCTAAGGAGAAACTGATGTATCCCCTCCACAAAGACATGACGCTCAACGAAGAGCAGCTGCAGATCGTCAGCGATTACGTCAAGGAAGTTGGCTTCTGCCTCCCGGGCACCGCTCCAGAGGACTTCCAGCCGCGCGCATTCGCCCGCTACCTGGGCTGGGAATTCATGAGTGAAGACCTCGAGGCCTACGGCGTGGGCCTGTACTGCACGAAGCCTGGCTTTGAAAAGTACTACACGTTCATCCGCATGAGCTATGGCCAACTCATGGGCGATCCCAACGCCCCACGACTGCCCGTAAACAATCCGGTGCTGGCCACCGACACGCTGCGCATGCACCGCTGGTGGTCACGCCGCGAGGGCCCAGCACGCAGTGGCGTAGACACCTACGACAAGGACGACGGTTCCGTCCCCGGCGTCGACCAGGACCTACGCGAACTCGGCGACATTCTGGGAGACATCCTGCACTTCGCGCAGCAAGGCAAGGGCCCAGATGACAAGGGCAAGTTCGACCTCGCCGTGGACTGGGGCACCCTTCTTGCCGGCCGCTACCCGCGCCTGCAGTACTTCCAGAACAAGGGAATGCTCACCCGCGAGCAAGAAGAAGCGCTCACCGATTTCGAAACGGTAGCCACGGACCTCCAGCCCACTCTCGAATACCTGTCGCTCCCCACACTTGCGACGATCGCCCGCCCCGAGGCACGTACCCACGAGGCACACCACGATAAGACCACCTAAAACACACCACTTTTCACCACAGTGCGTACACAAGTAAAAGAAAGGACTTCACAACGATGAACCCACACGTTGTGCTCTTGGCCCAAGAAGCCGAAGAAGCAGTAGAAACGCTTCCCTTCCAGACCGAGATTTCCCTGGCAGCGTCCGTTGTACTTCTCCTCGCCTTTGCCCTGCTCAACCTGGGCAAACTCACCCCGGAGCACTACACCTACCAGTGGGCAAACGCTATCGGCGCCGCATTCTTGACGTACACCTGCATCAAACCGTTCAACGTTGGCGTCTTCATTACCGAAGCGCTCTGGACCTTGATCGGCCTGTACGGCGTGTACAAGATCTACCGCACCCGCAAGAAGCGCCAGGCCCAAGGCCTCGACCCTATGCCACAAGCCCCGAACGCGTAACCGATATTTCTAGAAAAGGAGAAACACCATGCCATTAGCAGATCCCATTTCGCTCATCGGCGGCGCACTGTTCATCATCGCCTACGGCGGACTGAACTTCGGGCTCTTCAAGGAAGGCGCCTCTTCCACCGTTTACCAGCTGCTCAATACCATTGGCGCAGCATGCTTCACCTACACCGCGATCAAACCGTTCAACCCCGGACTCTTCATCACTGAGGCGGTATGGGCACTCTTCGGTATCTACGGTGTCATCAAGATTTACACCGGCGTCTCCAAGAAGAAGGCTGCGGCTAACTAAGCACACCTGAACTCTTATTCACACAAGAAAGGGCGGAGCGGGAAATATCCCCTCTGCCCTTTCTTCGCGCTTACAGGCCTATGGAACGGAGCTGGACCAACCGGCCGTGTCATACACACACCCGCGTGGCGGGGATGAAGGTGGCGTCGATAAGCAATAAAAAGACCGCCGGCCCCATGTCGGGAACCGGCGGGATGGGCGATGTTTTAAGGAACCATCCAGCCCAGTACAGAAGTGGACTGGAGGAAGACCACCACGCAGAGGAATACGATAAGGCCAACCGAGTACTTCGCAGCACCGGCGAGGATCTTGCCCTCAATGCCCTCGGAACGCACTGCGGCAGCCGCGACAGCCGCGGTCTGCGGGGAGACCATCTTGCCCAGAGTTGCACCTGCGGTGTTTGCGGAGACCAACAAGGTTGGATCAGCGCCAATCTGGTCCGCGGCCTGCGCCTGCATCTGCGCGAACAGCGCATTCGACGACGTGGCCGAACCCGTCACCGCGGTACCCAGCCAACCCAGCAGCGGCGACAGGAGCGGGAAGATCGAACCCGTCGCCGCGAGCGCTGCACCAATCGCAGCAGTCTGGCCAGAGAAGTTCATCACGTACGCCAACGCCATAACCGACGCGATAGTCAGGTAAGACCACTTCATACGGTTTACGCCGCGACCAAGCTCTGCGAAACCGTCACCAATACCCAGCTGCATGCTCGTGCCCTTGCCCGTGACGTGGTACACCAAGACAGTGACAATGCCGCACACCAACAGAATTGTGCCCGGGGTAGACAACCAGTTGAAATTGAAAATCGGCAGGTTAGACACTTCACCGCTTTCGGTAAAGAGATTCTCGTGCAGACCTGGCCACTCAAACTTAATATCCGTGGACGCCAGGGCCTTCGGAATGTTCACGCCGATAGTCCACAGCTTGGTGATCGCGAAGACCACAACGATAAGCACGTACGGGAAAAGAGCAAGCGTGATACGCGACCCAGTGAGCTCCACCCCATCCTCGGAGACCTGGGAGGCTTGATCCTCCGGCGTGGTTGGACCCCAGAAACGCAGGAATAGCAAACCACCGGCCAAGGAGAGCAAGCATGCGACGACGTCGGTGAGCTCGTAAGTGAAGAAGTTCGACGCCAAGTACTGCCCACCGCCAAAGAGCACGCCCAGCACGATTGCCATCGGCCAGCACTGACGCAGGCCACGCATGCCATCCATAATGAGGCAAAGAAGGAATGGAGTAATCAACGCCAGAAGTGGAACTTGGCGGCCAGCCATCTGAGCCACGACGGCGGGATCCAACTGGGCGATACTTCCTGCGGTTGTCACCGGAATCGCCATCGCACCGAAGGCCACGGGAGCACAGTTTGCAACCAGCGTCACCAACGCGGCCTTCAACGGTGGCATGCCGATTGCCAACAGCATTGCCGCAACGATTGCGACCGGGGCACCGAAACCGGCTAGCGCTTCCAGCAAACCGCCGAACGCGAAACCAATAAGCATGGCCTGGATACGCATATCGCCCCGACCGATACGGGAGAAAATGCGGCGCATGTCCTCAAACCTGCCGGAGCGAACCGTGAGGTCATAAATCCAGACCGCCATGATAATGATGTACACGATGGGAAACAGGCCAAAGGCAATACCTTGCGTCAGCGAAAGGCCAGCCATAGAAACCGGCATCTTAAAGCCCAACACAGTGACAACCAGCGCGACGACAACCGCCCCGATTGCGGACCAGTGGGCTTTCCACTTCAAGCCCATGAGTAAGACGAAGAATGCAACGAGTGGGAGAAGGCCAGCGAGAGCAGACCATGCGACACTGCCGGCTACGGCGTCTGTGCGCATGGTGTGCGTCTCGGCGGCCAGAAAGATCAGAGATGTCTGCATAAAGACGTCCTTCCTGATTCGGGTGCGTATGAAGCACGATATATCGCTCCAATTGTCGCATAACTTCGTGGCTAAAAATAATTAAAACCTGGACTATGCCTAAAAATGCATTTAAGCAGATAGAGCAGCGAATTTGAAGGGATTAGTGACCCTGGTTTTCCAGGTAGACGCCCGTACTATTTGGGAGTACACTTGATGAGTTGGATACCTCAAAAGGTTCCGGTCCCGTTTCCCTTTTTCTCTGGAAGTGTTCATGACAAGACCCCACAGCGACGCGAAGGTATCGCCGATCAGCTACCCGACCAAGAAGCGCAACTCGCGCCACGATCCTGGTCGCCGTGATCGCATTATCGACGCCGCCGTGCGCGTTCTTTCCCGAGTAGGCGTCGATGGTGCCTCCCACCGCACGATCGCCCAAGAAGCTGGCGTTCCGCTGGGATCCATGACCTATCACTTCAGTGGCCTCGACGAAATCTTGGCTGAAGCCTTCTCGCGTTTTACAGAAGGGGCCACACAGGGCTTCGAAGAACCATTTGAGGGTGTTACCTCCTTGGAAGGGGCCCGCGCCGCCATCGTGAGCATCTTGGTCGACGCCTCCGACCCCGAGGGAGACCTGATCGTTTTAAGCTCCGAGCTGTACGCAGCAGGTATCCGCCACCCACGGTTTGGCGCAATCCTTGAAGCGTGGATTAGGCGGTGCCGCGCAGTGATGGCCCGTTACTTTGACCAATCCACGGTCTACATTTTGGACGCGTTTTACCAGGGCATTATTTTGCACCGTGCGCTCAATTCGGTACAGCATCCGGTAGAGCTCATTGAGCTTGCCGTAGAGCGCATGACGCCACCTCACACCTTCATTTACCACGGCTAACCGCAGACAGAATAGCCATTATTTTTAATTGACGCGTCACCTAGATTCAATGCTAGGCTGGCGCACATTGCGTTACCTGAGAAAGGCCCAGATCAGGTATTCAACCTATGATGGGAGCTCGTATGACTTCGCACAACCTCTTGGAAGATTCTTTCGGGCGCGTCGCCCGCGACCTGCGCGTGTCGCTGACTGACCGCTGCAATCTGCGCTGCACATACTGCATGCCCGCAGAGGGCTTAGAGTGGATTCCCACTCCCCTGACGCTGACCGACGATGAAACGATTCGCCTCATCCGCATCGCGGTCGAACAGCTTGGCATCCGCCAGGTGCGCTTCACCGGTGGCGAGCCTCTGTTGCGCAAGTCCTTAGAGAAAATTGTCGCCGCCACCAAGCAGATGACTACCGACGAAGGCATCGCCCCGCATACTGCAATAACCACCAATGCGTTAGGTTTGCAACGGCGTGCAGCCAAACTCAAGGAAGCCGGACTTGACCGCGTCAACATTTCCTTGGATACGCTTGACCCCGCGCATTACGCTTTGTTAACGCGTCGCGACCGCCACGCCGACGTCCTTAAAGGGATTGACGCTGCACTCAAAGCAGGGCTGAATCCGGTAAAGATCAATTCGGTCGTCATGCCCGGCATCAACGACAATGACATCGTCGAGTTAGCGCATTTCGCGCTCACCCGGGGCCTCGAGCTGCGGTTCATCGAACAGATGCCTCTCGGGCCACCGTCGGAATGGGACCGAAAGCTCATGATCAGCGCCGAAGACATTTTGGACGAACTGCGCACTCGCTTTGACCTCACACCAGCAGCAGAGCCACGCGGTTCTGCGCCTGCCGCTGTGTGGGACGCCGTCGACCTCCACGACAGTGCTATCTCTGGCCGCATCGGCGTGATTGCTTCAGTAAGCCATCCTTTCTGCGGAGATTGCGACCGCACTCGCCTCACGACGGACGGAGCCATCCGCAATTGCCTGTTCACCCGTGAAGAAACCTCCCTGCGGGACATCATGCGCGACGGTGCAACCGACGAGGAGCTAGGCAACCTGTGGCGCGCTAACACTATGGCAAAGAAGCCTGGCCACGGCATCGATAACCCAAGCTTTGTGCAGCCGTCTCGCCCGATGTCTGCCATCGGTGGCTAGGGTTTAGACTGATTCACTGTGAAACACGGGTTTAATTCATCAATTCCTGCGCAGACACCACCGCAAACTATTGAAGAGCACCTTCGTCAGGTGCTCGATTACGTTTCTCCGCTGCCGCCCGTCCGTCTCCCCATTGGAGACGTGCAGACCAGCGCAATGCGCCGACTCGCAGACGACGTGATGACCAAAATCCCTGTTCCCGCCTTCACTAATTCGGCAGTGGACGGGTTCTTAGTACACGACGAAGATCTCCACGGCCCAGGCCCGTGGACCCTGCCCGTAGTAGGCGATATTCCTGCAGGTAGCGAACCACGTTCCGTCCCCAAAGGCGCGGCCGTCCGTGTGATGACAGGAGCGCCAGTCGGAGAACACGTCGAAGGTCTCCGCGCGGTCCCCGTGGAAAATACGGATTCTCCGGTATTCCCGTCGGCGCACGCGGTACCAAAGACGGTAACTATCACTTCCTTTACCCCAGATCGGCGCCACCTTCGCGCGCGTGGCGAGCACCTGGCTGAAGGAAGCGTCGCTTTGCGTGCCGGTACCCCCATCGATTCCGCAGCGATTGCCACAATGTTGTCGGTCGGTGCACCCGTTTTTTCGGTCTACCCGCTGCCGCGGGTCGTGGTCGTCACTACTGGCGACGAACTCACCCGCGATGCCACCAGAGCGTGGACGATCCCCAATTCGAATGGGCCGATGGTGATTCGCATGTTGCACGACCTCGGGGTCAAGGACGTTAGCCACAGGCACTTAAGCGACGCAGTGGATGCGTTTACCGGGGAGATGGACCAACTTGCCAGCACCGTCGACCTCATCGTGACTATGGGCGGCATTTCCGCAGGAGCCTACGACGTCGTCCGTATGGCGGGTACCCGCCGCGGTACCGTCGAATTCGGGCCAGTTGCGATGAGCCCGGGCAAGCCGCAAGGCGTGGGCCATTGGCGCGGCACCCCGATGATTTGTCTGCCTGGCAATCCGGTGGCCTCGTGGGTATCGGTTCCGCTCTTCGTAGCTCCCGCGATTCGCCGGATGGCAGGAGGGCCCTCACCAACGTCCTACGTAGAGGTTCCCCATCTGCGGATGCCAGCGTCGGAACCTTTGCTGGCGCAGACCGGGAAAACTCAGGTCGTGCCAGTGCGCATTGATTGGACAACGGGAACGGTGTCCGCCGCGAAGATTCGCCGCTCCCACATGATTGGTTCTGCGGTCGGCTGTGACGGGCTAGCGATCATCCGCCCCGCCGAAGAGCTCACTGACGACGACAACCTGGTATTCGTTTTACCTGTCTTCCCCGTGCTTTAGCACTATTTTTCTGCCGCTTTGATTGGAGAATTCATGGAATTTACACACCTTAATGCCGCCGGTGACGCCTACATGGTTGATGTCACCGCAAAGACACCAACGGTGCGCGAGGCAACAGCTATCGGAGAGGTCGCCTGCTCACCCGAAGTCATGCAGGCACTTCGCGACGGCACCGTCCCTAAAGGCGATGTCCTCGCAGTAGCCCGCGTCGCCGGCATTGCAGCTGCAAAGAAGGTTCCCGAACTTCTCCCCCTGGCCCACACCATCGGAGTGCATGGTTGTGCGGTGGACCTAGAGCTTCACGACGACCACGTGGCAATCTCGGCAACCGTGCGCACTGCAGAACGCACCGGTGTGGAAATGGAAGCGCTGACGAGCGTTTCCGTTGCTGCCCTGGCAATTATCGACATGGTCAAAGGCGTTGACCGCTCCGCATACATACGCCGGTGCGGAATCGTCGCAAAGTCGGGTGGCCGCTCCGGCGACTGGTCTCGCGAGTTACCGCGCTAACAGCCCGGCGCGACTGCTTCCCTAGTGCTGGGAGATCCAGCGCTGGTATCCCCCACGGTAGGATTTCATTCCGCGAAGTCCCTGCTGCTCCCATATATCCATGGCGGCTAGAGAGCGAACCCCGCCGGCGCAATACACCACCACGGGTTGATCGTCGGGGAGCTCTGGGATTGCTCCGCGCTGCACCGCGGAAAGCGGGAAGTTGAGGGCGCCGGGTATGGCCCCTGTGGCGAATTCGAAGGGCTCGCGGACGTCGATAAGCACAGCACCTTCAGGGATAGTATCCACTTCGCGCAGGCTCGCCGGATCCATCACTGGCCCATGCTCGCGGATGTGCTCAGCGACTGCTGGCTCAGCCGACAGTGGGATGTATTCCCAGCTACCAGTCATGGCGTCAAAATATCCAAGCTTTCCCACCAGTGGCGTGCCCACTCCAGAGAGCAGCTTCAGCGCTTCGAGCGCCATCGCGGAGCCGGTAATACCCACAAGCGGACCTAATACGCCAGCCTGCGCGCACGAAGGAACGGAACCCGGTGCCGGCGGGTTGGGGAAAATATCCTCGTAAACTGGTCCATGGCCTGCCCAGAACACAGACAGTTGTGATTCAAACCCTAAAATCGAGGCCCACACATGCGGGATTCCAAGCCGCGTGCATGCCCACGACGCGATATGCCGGGTAGCAAAGTTATCCGCGCCATCGAGAACAACATCGGCGTCTTCAAGAACGTGTAGTGCGTTGGCCTCCGTCAGGCGGCCCGCATAAGTACGCACGTGAATGGTCGGGTTTAAAGCGAGCATCTGCTCGCGTGCGGAATCTACTTTGAGCGTTCCCACCGCGGCATCGGTGTGGATTACTTGGCGGTGCAGGTTGGTCACGTCCACGGTGTCGTCGTCGATGACCGTAATCGTCCCGACGCCTGCTCCCGCTAGGTATAGCAGCGCGGGTGAGCCTAAGCCGCCGGCGCCGATGACGGCCACGTGGGCGTCGAGAAGCTTCTCTTGGGCCTGTGTGCCGAAGCCGGCGAGTGTGGTTTGGCGGAGGTAACGGTGTGCTTGTTCGTTGTTCACTCCAGGCCCACCCACTGCGCGGAGCCGTCGAGGAGTTCCTGTTCTTTCCAGATTGGGACCTCTGCTTTAACTGCGTCGGCGACCGCGGAGCACGCTGCAAACGCGTCACCGCGATGGGCACTTGCTACGAGCACCAGAAACGCGATCTCTCCGATGGTGAGCGGACCGGTGCGATGTGCCACCCACATGCGGGTATTCGGATGCTCCGCAGAAATCCGGGCCACCACGGCCTCAATCTCTTGTTGGGCACTCGGATGGGCTGTGTACGTCAGATTTTTCACACGCTGACCGCCATCATGGTCGCGCACAATCCCCTCGAACGTCACCAAAGCGCCCATGGCTTCTGTGACCGTAGCGGAACGAGCCTCTCCCTGGAGCTCCTCCAGCGGCTGCGTGGTCATCCGGGCAGAAATGACCTTGCCCGTCTGTTCCGCTACATAAGCGGGATCATTATTAATGCTCATGCGATCCTTCCAACATGTCGCATAGGTGTCCAATAATCGGTTCCAAAATAGCGCACCCATCTTTTACAGCTCCTTTGGAGCCAGGGAGCGCCATAACAAATGAGTTGCCCACTGTACCTGCCACGGCGCGCGAAACAACTGCCATCGGGGTCGATTCCACACCCTTAGCAAAGAAAGCGTGTGCGATCCCGGGCAGTTCGCGATCAAGGTGTGGAGTGATGGCCTCTACGGAACGGTCGTCGGGGGTCACACCAGTGCCGCCGGTCGTGATAATCACGCGGGGCAAGTCCTTACGTGTAGGGCTTGCCAGTAGGTCTTCCATGTAGGTTTCCATGTCCGCATCGGCCACCAGGGTGGCATCGGGACACTCGAAGCCTAGCCTGCGGAAGAACTCCACGAGCACCGGGCCGGTCTGGTCCTGGTATTCACCTGCTGCCGCTCGCGTAGAGGCAACGATGACCAGGGCGCGACGCTGCGGCCGCGTGTCATGGGAATGTATGTGTTCGCGGTGGTGACTATGGGTGTGTTCAGACATAGTGCCCATGCTAGCGCGGAAGTTTCAGCACCTTCACGGTCTCGCCGGCAGCGAGATCAGCGTGCGACGGAACAACAAGCAGGCACGTGGCTTCGATAGCCTGCAGCAGTAAGTGGGAACCTGGGCCACCGAGCGGGCGGACCATGACATGCCCGTGGTCATCAACCCAGTGCACGCCTCTGCGGAGCTGCTCGCGATGATCGCTCAAACCGGTGACGGGCTCCGCCAAAATAGCAGTCTGCTCCTCGACGTCCACGGCTGCCGTTTCCTCGGCCGCACCGACGGAAACCCGGATGTACTGCTGCACACTTGGACCAACGAAACGCCGGAAACTGACCAGCGTGGATATAGGATTTCCGGGCAAGCATATGACCGGGACACCGCTGTAGGTCCCCAGCCCCTGTGGCCCACCTGGCTGCTGGGTAACGTGCCCAAACCAGCCACCTGCAGGTTCCAGCAACTGCCGGATGACTTCAAAACGGCCGTGGCTAATTCCACCCGAGGTGACGATGAAATCCGGGCGATGTTCGGCGATGGCAGCGTCGACATCACGTCGTAGCTCCTCGAGGTCGTCGTTCGTGCGCAGGCGTCGCACGGTCTCTATACCCCAGGCGCGTGCCAGGGCTTGGAGCATCGGGCCGTTAGAATCCGGGATGGATGCGGGGCCAGGGGCATCGGTGATTTCTTTACCACCAGTGGTGAGCAGAACCCGCGGGGTAGACGCCACGGAGACAGTGCGCACACTTTGTCCGAGCAAGGCTGCCAGCAGCACAGGGCCAACAACGGTCCCAGCCGCCGCAATCACGGAACCAGCCGCCACATCTGAACCTTGTGCACGCACGAACTGCCCTGTAGGGGTCTGCGGAACGTGTACCCGTGCTGGCTCCAAAGCCTCTGCCTCATCAAAAGAAGGCGGTGTGCATTGTTCCACCGGTACGATAGCCACAATCTCTTCTGGGACACGCGCACCTGTCATGATCGGCAGGACAGCGTGCGGGTCGGCGTCCGTAATCACTTCGCTGGGATCGACACCAGCGGCGATCGTGGCACCTACGGGGAACTCGCCACCACCAAGGTGCTCCTCGCGGAGCCCGTAACCATCCATCTGTGAATTTGGAAAAGGTGGCGAATCGACATTCGCGACGACGTCGTGAGCCAAAATTCTGCCCACAGAATCAAGGACTGCAACGTCTTCTGTGCGTACTGTCATCGCGTCCTGTAAGACGGCCGCGATTTCTGCAAGATGCTCCTGGGCACGTCGCGCGCTCTCTGCCATTACTGCCTTCCTTTCATAACACCTATATATCAGGGTACCGTGGGGCCCATGATTGACGTGCATTATTTCGCAGCAGCTCGCGCGGCTCGGGGCGTAGCTCACGAGTCCGTGGACGGCACTTTTTCTACCCTTCACGACTTGCTCGAGCACCTCGCTGCCCACAACGACGGCACCACCGACGCTGGGATGAACCTCAAGGACATCTTTGCGCGCTGCAGCTTTCTTATCGACGGCACACGTCAACCCCCAGAAGCCTCCCTTGATGAAGCTCACCGCGTAGATATCTTGCCACCGTTCGCTGGAGGATAAATTTTCTACGGTAATTCACACGCAATTATGTGACTTTGCCAATGGGCACATGCAATCCCACATGTACCCGAGTACACTTGTGAGATATCAGTGATCCAACTTTGAAAGGTTACGTATGTCTCTGAAGCGCGTACTCACCGCTACCGTTGCTGCTTCCGCAGCGTTCGCACTTGCAGCATGCTCCCCTTCTAATGAGAAGGACTCCACCGCATCGTCTACTGCAACTACCTCCGCAGCAGACAGCACCGCGGCTGAGCAGGCTACCGAAGCAGTGGACCTGAACGTCCTGGCCGCCTCATCCACGCGTGTCCTAGAAGACGACTTCACCGAGGACGCACTCACTCTCGAACTACCTGCAAACTTGACCTTCGACTTCGATGGTTCTTCCGGCCTGGTTTCCAAGATGGAAGAGGGCGCTCCAGCTGACTTGTTCATCTCCGCTGACAAGCGCAACATGGACAAGGCAGTAGAAAAGGGCCTAGTTCTGGACCCCGTAAACGTTGCAACTAACTCCATGGTCATGGTCGTGCCAAAGGGCAACCCGGCCGGCATCACCGGTGTAGATGAGTCCCTGAACGGCGCAAAGCTCGTTCTGTGCGCACCACAGGTCCCCTGCGGTGGCGTATCCCAGAAAATCCAGGAAGATCTGGGCGTTTCCCTGCAGCCCGTTTCTGAAGAGCAGAAAGTCGGCGACGTTCTGACCAAGGTTGTCTCCGGCGAAGCTGACGCAGGATGGGTCTACCGCACCGACGCAGCAGCTGCTGGCGATGATGTCGAAATCATCGAAATCCCTAACGCTGACCAGCACCCGAACGAGCTGTGGGCAGCAGTTGCCGCTAACTCCGAGAACAAGGAAGCCGCAGACGGCGTTCTGCGCCTGATTGCTTCCAACGCTTTCAGCCCAGTGTGGGAGAAGTACGGCTTCTCGGCTGTCTCCACCAACGAAGTTGCTCCCACCACGACGGCCGCTAAGAACTAAGTAGCGCCCCCAGATCTAACTTCACGTAACGCGTGTGGCTGTAGCTCCCTCCCAGGGGCTGCAGCCACAGTTGTGTGTACACCTCACCTCCACCCACTTTTTCGTGTACTTCCTTCAATCCACTACGACGAATCGTGCGCGCATGAAAACTGAAGAAAACACTGCAGAAATAAAAGCCATTCCGCCCCGCCCGGCGCCATCCCGCATCCCGTCAGCGTGTGTGGTTCTCGGCATTATTGGCGTCATCATCATCGTGGGCCCACTCATTGCGCTTGGCTTCCGCGTACCGTGGGATCGCCTCGGAGAGATTCTCACCGAGGAAGACACCATCACCATGCTCAAGGTCACCTTGTATGCGGCCTTCCAGTCAACAGTGATCACCACGCTCATTGGCGTGCCGCTTGCGGTGTGGACAAACCACACGCGACGCGGCGGTCGTGTCATCCGCCTCCTTGTCATGCTTCCGCTCGCCATGCCCCCGGTCGTCGGTGGTCTAGCACTGACGGCTGCGGTAGGACGCCGTGGTTATACCGCTCCCATCTTGGATGCCTTGGGCATCGAGTTCGCATTCGCATTTCCGGGTGTGGTCTTGGCGCACATCTTCGTCTCATTACCTTTCGTCGTGGTTTCGGTAGACTCCGCGCTGCGCCAGATTGACCGTGAGATTCTTGCGTCCGCGGCGAGCGTGGGGATGAAGCCCGCCGCAATCTTGTTCAAAATCACGCTGCCAGCGATTGCCCCTGCGATCGCTACCGGCGCCGGCCTTGCATTTGCTCGCTCTCTGGGCGAGTTCGGCACGACCATCACCTTCGCGGGTTCCATGCCGGGAATCACGCGCACCATGCCGCTGGGCATCTACCTAGAGCGCGAGATCGATTACGACCGTTCGTATGTGCTTGCCGCCATCCTGATCGCCCTGGCAGTGACCATCATTGCACTGTCTATGCTGCCGGCCGCATTAAAGAAAAAGCACACGCCACGTCCAGCAGTGATTGGTGAGTTAGACACCCAGCGCATGCGCGACCTGACCCGACCTGAAACTGGCGGGAAGGAAGTATCCATCACCACGTTGGGCGCAACGACCGTGTTCCCCGCGAATCATGTCACAGCTGTTGTGGGCCCGAATGGGTCAGGCAAAACCACCATGAGCGGTCTGATTGCTGGGCGCCTCCGAGGAGCCGAAGTCCGCGTTGGCGATACACCTGTCGACGGACCATCTGTGCCCTACGTCTCCGCACACGACCGTGGCATCGTCTTGCTTACCCAACGTCCCGGCCTGCCGCACACCGCAACTGTTTCAGAAGCCGTGACCATGGCTTCTGGTTCACAGGAACTGACTGCGGAGCTTCTCGACGCCTCCGGCCTGAATGCCCTAGCAAACACACCTGTGCCCGCTCTTTCCGGCGGCCAGGCTGCGCAGGTCGCACTGGTACGAGCTCTTGCCGCACGGCCGTCGGTTCTCATTTTGGATGAGCCCCTGGCTGCCGTCGACGTGGCTTCGACCGCACGCTGGCGTCGCGTTTTACGCGCTACGAGCGCGGACCGCACCACCATTGTGGTCACCCACGACTCTGTGGATATTGCCGGCTTGGCCGATTCTGTCGTAGTCCTCGAAGAAGGTCGCAGCGTGGCACACGTGGGTACGCAAGAATTCTTCGTGCTGCCTCCGACGACCTTCGCATCCAGGCTGGCCGGCATTAACCGGCTGTGGGGTTACGTTTCGGAGGTCTCCGGTGACGGTGCAGTGACCGTCGTGAGTGAACATTCCTTGACCGCAGTGGGCTTTGCTGAAGAACCACTTACTGCGGGTGCCGAGGCCGTGGTCACCTGCCCCCCTTCCGACATCACGCTTCGCCTACCGGTCGCCGACTCGCCTGTGGAATCCGCGCGCAACGTGTGGACCGGCACGGTGCTTTCTGTAGACACGATGCCTGCCGAATTTGGCGCTGGCGCGCACGCGGTCGTGACGGTGGATGTCGGAATGACGTCTATTACTGTTCCGGTGACCTCGCAAGCTTTGGTTGATCTGGACCTGGAACCAGGCGATAACGTCGAATGCCTGGTCAAAGCCATGAATGTGAAAATTCATCCACGAACCATCACCGCGAATACCTAACCCACACAGCGACCCTATAGGAGCGTCGGGCCACGATGAACCATGGCCGTGCTCGGCCGAGCTCCTCTGGCCCAACGACGTTTCTAAAGAGCCCTTCCAAGCAAGCCCCCCCCCCGTTTTCCAGTGGTGCAACCGGCCCCGCCCAAGTAGGCGTAGTTAATAGAGCACGTGACGACGTCATCGTGGACTACCTACGCCCAGCACTCAGGGTGATTCGTGGTTGCCCCAACGCGGGTGCTATAGTATTCCGCGTTGCCTTAAGTCTCCGTAGCTCAGTGGATTAGAGCATTGGTTTCCGGTACCAAAGGTCGCAGGTTCGAATCCTGTCGGGGACACTTTTGTGAAGCACCCTCCCACCACAATGATTGTGGTGGGAGGGTGCTTCTCCGCTAGCTGAACTTTAAAACTTTGGCATAACGAGCCACAAGATCGCATAAAGCAGAATTTGTGGCCCGGGAAGGAAGAACGAGAGCACGAACAACACCCGAATGAGGGTGGAGTTCCAACCGTAGGTCTCGGCGATGCCACCACAAATGCCAGCTATCATTTTATCTGTGCTGGAGCGGTGCAATTTACGGGAAAGTGCGGTCTGAGCCATGATGGCCTCCTTAGGTGTTGCGGTTTGTTTCTACATCCCATTATTCGAGGCCACCGCTTGAAAAACATCCGGGTTTCACCCTGAGTTTTCCCTGATTCTCCCCCTTAGAGAGGCAAGGAATCTATTTTCCTTTTTCCTGCTTTACTCGTTCACACAAAGTCCCCCCCTGCGTAACCAGCGGCGCCCGGAACATTATCGACGGCCATAATTTGCTTCATGACCGTACGCATTCCGTCCAGTTGCTCAGCCGAAAGGTGATCAAAAATGAGGCGCCGCACATTTTCCACGTGCTCGGGAGCGGCATGGCGCAGGCGGCTGCGACCTTCGTCGGTAAGCGAAACCATAACCCCACGAGCGTCGCCCTCGCTCTTACACTTTGCGACGAGCCCACGACGTTCCATGCGCGTCACCTGGTGAGAGGTGCGAGAACGATCCCAATCGAGGTCAGTGCACAAATCGCGGAGCCGCAACTCTTCGTTGGGTGCTTCAGATAGTGATACGAGTACGGAAAACTCGGAAGAAGAGAGGTTCTGCCCCATCTGGAGTGTTTCATCCAGACTGCGGTCAATTTTTCGGCTGGCGGCCAGCATGAGACGCCATAATCCTTGTTCTTCTTCATTGAGCCATCGCGGAGTTGTTGACATGCTTGCAAGTTTATACGTAGGTTAATTTAAACCCCGCATTAGGGCTTTAAACTGCACGTTTCCAAGTTTAAGAAAGATACTTTCCCGCATTTGTTGACACGTAAACATATCGGTGTATAGTGGTTAGCGTACACATCAACAAAAGGGAATGTCCCGGACGTTCCCACATTGAAAGGAAATATTATGGCTAACTTGACTGGTACCTGGAACTTGGACCCTGCACACACCAATATTGGTTTTACTGCTCGTCACGCGATGGTGACCAAGGTGCGCGGCAATTTCGCAGAATTCTCCGACAAGATTGTTATCGGCGAGGACATCAAGGACTCCACCATCGAGGTTGCTATCAAGACTGCTTCCGTTGACACCGGCAACGCTGATCGCGATGCTCACGTCCACGGAGAAGACTTCTTCGACGTCGAGAAGTACCCGGAGATGACCTTCAAGGCAACGTCCATCGACATCGATGGCAATGAAGGCACCATCACTGGCGACCTGACGATTAAGGAAACCACCAAGCCTGTCACCCTGGACGTGGAAATCTTCGGTGTCGAGGAAGACCCATTCGGTAACACCCGCGCAGGTTTCGAGGCAACCACCCAGATCAACCGCACTGACTTCGGTGTTGACTTCCAGGCTCCACTGAAGTCTGGTGGCATGCTCGTCTCTGAGAAGATCACCATCGAAATCGAAGGCTCTGCTATCAAGGCTTAAGCCAGGAAACGTGAGGCAACTCGCGTGAGGAGCGTGTAGCCTCCTCTCTTTCCCAATGCCGTGGGCGCACTACCATGCGTCCACGGCATTGTTTTTACTTGGAACGCAATAGTGACATCGGGTAATCGTGTTTATTGGCCACAGCATCGAAGCGCTCTGGCACGCACGTCAGAACAAAGACTTGCCGTTTCTTACCCAGGCGGTTCACCATCATGGCCATATCGTTGAGCCTGCCGGTATCGGTGTTTCCTAGAGCATCATCGATGAACACCGGAACTGGGCTGTCACTGCTGCCGTCTGCAAGCTTGGCCACAGCAAACCGTGACAACAACATGAGCTGTTCTTTCGCACCTCCAGACAAATCACCCACTGGCACCGTGCGGTCTCCTTGCGTGCGTTCCACGATCCGCAAAGTGTCATCGAGGTTGAAGCGAACGTCCGCACCGAAAATCGGTTGCGCCATTTCTTGGAGAGCATCCGCGAAAGGCTGTGCGTATCGCTGACGTGCTGCATCTTGATGCGCCCGTAACGTCGTTCGGAGTACCTTGGCAGCGTTCGCTTGGCGGCGGATTGAGTTCAGCTTCGCTTCCGCTGCCGCGTAACGGTCTTCTGCTTGGGCTTGGCGCTCCTCTGCACCCTCCGCTTGTTCAATGCGTCCTTGATACTGGTTAACCGTGTCGCGGGCATCCTGGATGCGTTGTCGAGCGGCCTTCAATTTAGCCTCGGCAGCCTCATAGCGATCCTCCGCTTCTTGTGGCTGCATTTCTTTATAAGCCACCTCAATTTCCTGCAGAGCTGCACGGGAAGCTTCCAGATTGCGCTCGGCTACCGCAACCCGCTGAGCAAGAGATTCCTCATCAGATTCTTTTTCCATGGCCTGGAGCTGTGCAGACACACGTTCACATTCCTGTACCGCAAGTTCATGGCGTGCGTTGGCTTGAGTCAGCGCTGATGCAGCCTTTTTCTCAAGCCAGGGTTCCCGTTCTTTCTCTGCTGTACGCAGAGTTAACGTGGCCGCCCGGTGTACTTCCTCGAGCTCGCTGACTCTTTTTTCCACAGCATCCGCGGTCTCTTTGGGTTCGGGCCTTCCGTTCCAGTGCTGTTCCAACTCAGCGCATCGTTGACGGGCTTGGGGCACATCTATGTCCCCGACAGCGTCGGAATAGGCTTTCTGCGCTTGGTTGAGCGTTTCTTCCGCGGTTTCCGTTGCAGAACGCCGTTCGTAGGCTTCATCGAGAGAAAGGAGGTGTGCTTTTTCTAATGCTCGCTTCCATTGGGTACGGGCATCGTCAAGCTCGTCGCGCACCGTGGTAGAACTGTTTTTACCTGGAGAAAATATCGCCGTAACGTCACCTATGTGAATTGTGCTTCCGGCATTCAGGTGCACGTTGGGCTTGTCTGCAGCCTCGTAGGTTTCCCCGTCAACGGTAATGCGCCCCTCACCTGTGAATTCCAGGGTTGCCTGTGCCGCCTGCAGAACTGCACGCGCCACCTCGACTGTGGCGTGTAGTTTCTCCAGGTTCGCTAAGTCTTTCTTCGATAAAGGATGCTCGGGCATTGCGCTTCTCGCGGCAGTAATTGCTTTTTCAGCCTCATCGATCTGCGCAATCCGTTGCCGTAGATTTTGGAATTCTGCGAATTCTACAACGCTCTTGAGTGTCTTCTTCTCCACGTCAAGTTCCTGGTAGGCGCGATCTTCTGCCTCACGTGCCTCCGCCACACGCTGTGCCAGTTCTGTGATCTTGACTGCTTCTTTATCTGCAGCTTCTTGTGCCTCAACGAGTGCGTCATGTGCTCGCTGTACAGCTTCGCTCCGAGCTTTCTCTTCCGCCTTTAGCGCATCAAGGCGATCTTGCTCAGAGCGAACGTACTTTACTTTCTCCTGAGCTTGATCAACGCCACGTCGGGCTTTTTCGAGCTCTTCAATTATTGCCTTTGCTTTCTCTACAGCGTGAAGTGCATTGTCGCGCGCTGCTACGAGGCTAGGCTCGTTTTTCAGATTGAGTTCGATGGTCTCATGTGCACGTTCAACCTCTTGGACAAAAGTGCGTAAATCTTTCACTTCCGCCACGGCAGCGTCTTGAGCAGCTAGCGCTGCAGCGTGCTCGGATTCAGCGCGATCTAACTCCGAAGATTTTTTCACCTGCCCCTTTGCTGTGTAGTACTTGCCATATTCTTCTTCGACAGCGCGCATGAGGTCGTCGTCAGAGCTAGCAAAGTAATCCGCGTCGCCACCAGTCTGACTATTCAACGCCTTTTCCAGCGAAGGGATACCGACAGCCGCTAACTCTGGGTCTAATTCATCCTGGCTAATAAAGAGCTTGTCCAACAGGTTCCGGTCAACGTTGTTTTCTAGAATCTGCTGCAGCTCATTGTCTGCTTCACGGTCAACATACTGTGCTGGTCGCGGAGCTGTAAGGTGCAGCCGCGAAGCAGCTGCTTTTAACCAGCGCTTCTCTATGGTGAAGGTATACTCCCCTACCGTCGCACGCAGTTTCACTGTCGGAGCCACGGACTGCCCTACCGGTTGTATGGCTTTGATTTCTTTTTTCTTTGTGTGGTGCGGTTCAGTAAGCGCGCGCGAAATAGCTTCGAGCACCGTGGATTTACCCTGCTCATTATCACCACTAATCACAAAGACGCCTGTCTCCGGCAATTCTTCGAGGGTGAGGTGGGTGATTCCGCGGAAATTTTCAATCTCCACACTATGAATAATCATCTTCTATTCCCCTTTTACGCCTTAACCGCCGAGCCGAGCCGGAAAAGCAAGTTCACTGCGTCTGTTTCTCCCGCTTCGATAAGTTCGTTCAAAGCGTCAGCAGCAAAGCCCTTCAAGCCCAGGTTCTCTAGATCTTCGTCACCCGGTTCCAAATGCAATTGCATAAGCCGTTGCCGCGGATACAAAGCGGCAAAAATTGGACTAAGGCTCTCCAATCCGGCCTCTAACTTGTGCATCTCTGCCACATTCACTGTGCCGTGCAACGCGTACTTAATTACCGTGCGTTCCTTATTCTCGTAAGCGCGCAGTTCATCAAGGAAACTATCCACGTCTGATTCAGAGTTAATATCGCGCGTCAGGGCTTCGAAAATCCATACACCCACCGGCAGCTTTTCCACCGAAACAGCTGCTTGGCGAACGCCATCTTTTTCAACTTCCACCACGAGGACATTGCCGGAATCTATTTCCCCGCTGCGAGCGTCAGGGTCCATATAGTCCGTAGTTTCGGGTGCCCCTGAAAACCACACCGCTCCCGATTCCGACACATCAGCGGTACTGTGCGAGTCCCCGAGTGCTACGTAATCAAAAGCCCCTGCCCTAAGCGGAGCTTCTAATGCTGCGACATCGATGTAATCAGCAGTTTGCTCCTCACCGAAACGGACTGCCTGACCATGGCCTAATACAATGCGTATATCCGAACTAGGCGCCAGGTCGGATACTGCGCGCGCAACAAGATCGTCGGCAGCATGCCGCGCTAATAGCGGTGCCCCCACGACATACACACCTGGTTTTACTTCAACAGGATCGGAGTCTGCTACACAATGCAATGGTGCTCCAACTTCAGCAACGATGCCTGCAACAATAGAGCCGGCGACTAAAGGATCATGGTTTCCCGGAAGAATATATGTGGGCACGGGCAGCGAACGCAGAGCATCGACGGCACGTCCACGCGTGCGGGCGCTGACCGAGTTGTACTCAAAGGTATCGCCGGCCATCACAATGAATTCGCAGCCTTGCTCCGCGGCTATTTCTCCTATTCGGTGAATAGCGGTGATGCGGGCGTCGTCGAAACGCGCCTGAGCATCCGGATCAAGAAAGCTACGCGTCATCCCGATCTGGGCATCTGATGTGTGCAGGAATTTTGTTGTCGTCATAGTTCTATGTCTAGCAAAAGCCCCCGACATCAGCAGCTGCTGTGTTCGAACACCTGGAAATTAGGAGTCTTGGCCCGTCAACACATCGTAGAGTTCTTCGATGTCGGCTACGGCACGCAACTGCTCCACAGAGGTGTAGGAAACTAGGCGCATCGCCTTATGCAGCAAGTCGATGTCTGACTCTTCAATTGCAGGGCTTACCTTGGGGTTAGGTAGGGAGGGAAAAGGTCGGCCAGCCCAAAACCGTTCACCGCGCGAAGCCGCAGCTTCCTGACCGATGGATTCTGCGGCCCTAGTCAACGATTCTTCCAGTTGAGAAATATCGAGCCCACGCAGAGAAAAAACCACGTGCGGATCCGTCGACATGCGTTGGGCGGCCACATCAGCAACCGCTACTGCGTGCTTGCATACGATCGTTGGGTCTGGGCAGTCGCACGCAGTGGTGACGTCGGTAGCCTCGTCGCCCAAAAGAAGATCCAGTAACTCAGGGGGCAACTCGCCGTGTTCAGCGCGGGCCAGCCCATTGGGCAACTCCGCGATGGTGCGGGTAATTCGTTCTACGTCCGATGCGTCGCGGTAGGGCAAATTAAGCGCCACGTGGAAGGGCTCATTCTGCGATCCCGCGACTTGGGCCTCAATCCTGCCCAGAAGTATCTGTAGGCCCAGCACGCGTCCATCGGCGGCGTAGCTGCGGCCGCGCCCGATGCGCCCCTGGTCTGTTTGAGAGGTCACCAGGTTAAACAGGCGTTCACCAGCTGGTTGAAAGGTGATGCGGCCACGCTGTTGTTTCCGCTCGTTAGGCTTTGCCTTCCCCGCTGCCACCAGGCGCGCAAAATCAACTCCTGAGTAAACATCGCGCGAAGTCTTTACCTGGCGCAGGTTAGGAGTTTCCTCGCCGTCTCCCTGCTCGCCGGCCACTTCACGAGAATCCCGTTGCTCAGGAGCTGGAGGTTTGGGTACACGCGTGCGCTTTCCAAAATCCGCGTAGATAACGTTGTCGGTGTCGTCGTTATGCTGTGCCATGCGCTATTCCTCCTCTCGATAACTCATCAATTGAGCCAGCTGGTCAGGGTTCAATTCGGTGATCCAGCCTTCACCGACCCCAACTACTGTCCCGGCAAGCTGCGTCTTTCCGTCCAGAATATCTTGGATGGATTCCTCCATCGTGCCCTTCGTCATCATCTTGTAGACACGGACATCCTTATCCTGGCCGATACGAAAAGCACGGTCGGTTGCCTGATTCTCCACCGCGGGGTTCCACCACCGGTCCATGTGCACCACGACGTTCGCAGCCGTGAGATTCAGGCCCGTACCGCCAGCCTTCAGGGACAAAATCATGGCAAGCGGACCGTCTGGGGACTGGAAGCGTTCCACCATGGCGTCGCGAGTTTTCTGGGAGACACCGCCGTGGAGGAATGGAATCTCCGTACTGAAGCGTTCTTCTAGGTATGGCTGCAGCATGTCGCCGAAGGCCTTGTACTGGGTAAAGATGAGCATGCGCTCACCATTGTTGACGGCGTCGTCGAGAAGCCGTACAAGTTCTGCGACTTTTCCCGAACGGTGGCGCCCACGCTGAGTGATGGAAGAACCGTCGGCCAAGAAATGCGCCGGGTGATTACAAATCTGCTTGATACGTGTCAGAGACGCCAAGACCAGGCCCCGGCGCGCCATACCTTCGCGGCGTTCCAACTGCTCCTGAATGTTGTCCACGTACGCTTGGTAGAGCGCAGCTTGCTCAGGTGTCATACTGACGGTGAACACTTCTTCGGTCTTTTCCGGTAGGTCGGAGATAATTGTCGGATCGGTCTTCACGCGTCGCAGAATGAAGGGGGCGGTGAGGCGTCGTAGAGTTTCCATGGCGTGCTCGTCGCCGCCTACTTCGATAGGTTTTGCAAAGCGGTTACGGAAGAAAGATGCTGACCCGAGCACTCCCGGGTTCGTGAAGTCCAAAATCGACCGCATCTCACTGAGCTTGTTCTCCATTGGGGTACCCGTGAGCGCAATACGATGACGTGCAGGAATAGAGCGCACTGCCTTGGAGGATCGGGTTGCCGAGTTCTTGATGTGCTGCGCTTCGTCGAGAACAACGTGATCCCAGTCCACCTTGCTGAGAGTGGCAAAGTCGCGTGCGACGACGCCGTACGAGGTAATCACCACGTCGTATTCAGCCGTGGCCTCTACGAATTCCTTGCCGCTGAGCCTTCCACTTCCGTGGTGCATCAATACTTTGAAGTCGGGCACAAATTTTGTTGCTTCGCGCTTCCAGTTTCCCACGACTGACGTCGGAACCACGACCAAAGTAGGCCCTTCTTTTTCCCCTCGGGCGTGTTCAACTGCCAGCATGGTCAAAAGTTGCAAGGTTTTGCCCAGGCCCATGTCGTCGGCGAGGACTGCGCCGAGCCCGGCCCGGGACATGGCATAGAGCCAGTCCACGCCCCGGCGTTGGTATTCGCGCAAAGAGGCGTGCACGGTATCAGGGAGCTCTACTCTGCTGGGTGCCGGCGGCTCTGCACCGCCGAGGAGCGACGCGTACCAAGTGGAGCCAGTGAACTCCACGGGGGTTAAGGCGACTGTTTCCAGTGCCAAGGCGCGTAGGTCCTCGACAGTTACTTGTCCGCCGGTGGCGTCGCTGTTGAACTTTTCGCGTTGTTGCTCGAGTTCTTTGGCTAATTCCTGCCAAGCGGGGTCGTCTACAGCCTTGAGCCTTTCGACTTCTGCCGCCATGCTGGCTAGTTTCTCGCGCCAGCGTTTGCGGGAAGTCTTCTTAAGCTTCTCCATGTAGGCCGTGATATGGGAGACCGCCTGGGTATCCGCCATCACCCAGTTGCCACGCACCTTGATAAGCCCACTCTTGGATTCGATGAGGGCTTGCATTTCCGCCGGAGTGAGTCTGGTCCCGTCAACGGACACGGACCAGTCGTATTCCACCAGCGTGTCTAGGCCAACTTTGCTGACAGTTGGACTTTCAGCCGGGTCAGAATCCGTGGCGGCGTGTAACGCCGCGGTTGTTTCTGCGGTGGCCCACGATTTAGGCAGCAAAACGGAGATGCCGGCCTTTTTCAGGCGCGGCGCGTCTTGGGATACGAACTGCACGATTTCATCGCTGCTTAAGTACACGTCCCAATCACCGGCAACGTCTTCCCCGATGAGGTGGGCGATGGGATTGCCCTGGAACTGAACTTTGTATAGCTTGCTCTGGCCATTGACGGAGGCGTCGAGAAGCGGTGCAGTCTTTACTGCTTTGTGCAGTGCAGTTTCCAAGGTCTGGCGGCTTGACCAGTCCAGGATGGAGACATCGACAGGACGTGGGGCGGAGCCTCCAGTCCGGTAACGCACGCGGACTGGCCACAGGGCATCGCGCGGGTCGACGGGGTTGTCGTCATCGTTGCCCGGGGCCTCCACCATGATGACTAGCTCGAGGTCCGCAGCTGTGATGGAATTTTTCCAATCATTGAGCCGATTGAGAAGACCCGTGACCTTACGTTTCAGCGGTTCGGAGTGCAACAGCGCAGACACGAACGGATGCCAGTCACTCGACCTCGGTGTGTCGCGCACGTCTTCGAGAGTACGCACTGCAATCCAATGTGGCAGGGTTTCCGATATGTCTTCACCGAGATTGCGGTTGTTGATTGTCAGAATTCCAGGCGCAGCTGCAACCATCTGTGCGACCCATGACCGTTCCGGTAGCCCGGGGGCAAGCTGGAACTGTGGCCACCATTGATCGTCGATGTACGCCAGTTTGATAGTCACTCTGCCGGCGTCGACAAAGCGGTTGAGACCCGCATACATGCGGATGAGCCACAGCAGATCCGGGGCAATAGATTCCCGCTGCGCTTTTTTAATGGCGGGATTATCCTCCCCGAGGACGGTGAGCTGGCCTAAAAATTCAACGGCTTGCTCGGGCGTGTACGCCGCGGTTGGGATGGTGAGCGCAACTTCGCGCCCTTTGGGGGTGCGCAACGTGGCCCGCAACCGGTGGCGGAAGGTGGTGCGCTGCAACAGCGCCTCCACTGTGGCAGGGAAAGTCCCTTCCGGGACGGTGTCGGGCAGAACTACGCGGTGCCCGTCTACCTGCTCAATCCATAGGTGCAGTCCGGAATGCTGCACCCACAGTCCATGCAGGAGGTAAGAGGCCATAAGGACCGTTCTACCATTTTTTCGACGATGGTGCTTAAGCCAAGAAAACTTGTTTCCACCGCCGGCAATCATGGGAATAAGTCCCTATGCTCTATACTTACTTTTCACGTCTTGCCAGCTGTGTGAATCACACAACACCCATTCTCGGGGGCTGCTTGTCGACGACCATCCGGTGATAACCGGACCCCCGTAGCCTTACCCCACTTTGGGGTGTGGCCCGGCGTGGGTAACGCAACCACACCGACTAAAAACCGAAAAACCGAAGAACAAGGAGCGCCATGACAGAAACTACGTGGTTTGTCATTGCCATCATCATTTATATGTTCACGATGTTGGGCATCGGCTTCTGGAGTTTCCGAAAGACCGAAAAATATGATGACTACGTCTTGGGCGATCGTGGCCTGAACCCGTTTGTCGCCGCGTTGTCTGCTGGGGCTTCGGATATGTCCGGCTGGTTGCTCATGGGGCTGCCAGGTGCTTTGTTTGTTTCTGGCCTTTCGGAAATGTGGATGGCCGTCGGCCTGCTGTGCGGAAGTTTCGCGTCGTGGACGCTCATTGCCCCGCGTCTGCGGGCTTATTCCGAGGTGTCCAGTAACTCTTTAACGCTGCCGAGCTTTTTTGAAAATCGCGTGCGCGATTCGTCGCGTATGGTGCGCATCGTCGGTGCAGCGATCATCATCATTTTCTTTGTTTTCTACGTGTCCTCCGGCATGGTCTCCGGCGGCCGTTACTTCGAAGCCACCTTCGGCGGGGACTATCTCACCGGCATGCTCATCATCGCGGCAGTCACTGTGGCCTACACGTTCTTCGGAGGCTTCCTTGCGGTGTCGTACACAGATGTCGTGCAGGGTTTGATCATGTTCCTGGCGCTCATCGTGGTTCCCGCCATGGCCCTGATCGCTCTCGATGATCCTTCCGATATCCTCACATGGCCAACATCACAGGACTACGGCCCGTGGACCGATGGCGTGGGCAATCCGGAATTCTGGTCAATCTTCAGCGGGGTCTCCGCAGCTGCGATTATTGGTAACTTGAGCTGGGGCTTGGGCTACTTCGGCCAACCACACATTGTGGTCCGGTACATGGCACTGCGTACCCCTGGTGAAGCTAAGCGGAGCCGTACTATCGGCGTCTCCTGGATGGCATTCTGCCTGTTAGGCGCGCTCGCAACCGCAGTTGTGGGCACCGTATTCTTCGGCCAAAACCCCGACATCATGGTCACCGATCAGAAGAACTTTGAAACCATCTTCCTGGACATGGGTCGAATCCTCTTCCACCCACTGATCGCAGGCCTGGTTCTTACCGCGGTCCTCGCTGCCATCATGTCCACCATGTCTTCCCAGCTACTTATCGTCTCCTCCTCTCTGGTAGAGGACTTGCTGAAGATTTGGAACAAGCGCAATCTGTCCGAGCACCTGCTGGTTAACCTGTCCCGCACCGCGGTCTTCGTGGTCGCTGTGATTGCAGCGCTCTTTGCGTTCAACCCCAACGATTCCATATTGGGCCTCGTGGCCTTTGCCTGGGCCGGCTTCGGTGCAGCCTTCGGACCTCTCATGATTTTTGCGTTGTACTGGAAGCGCCTCAACGCACCAGGTGCGATCGCAGGCATGGTTGTTGGTGCAGCCGTGTCTTTCGCCTGGGGTATGTCCCCACTGTCTGACGCGCTGTATGAAATGGTGCCGGCATTCCTTGCTTCGTGCATTGCCATCGTGGCGGTCAGTCTTGCAACTAAGGAACCCAACCGCACCATTACCGACGAGTTCGATCACGCTATCTCGCTTGCCCGTGCATCAGCACGGGAGCCGAATGCTGACTTCACCACGCTGGCCAAAGAGACGTCGTAAAGCGTCTTAAAAGGAACCACCCGCCCACGTTGGAACGTCTACGTTATGTATGCAGACTTCCTTCCCAGTGCGGGTGGTTTCTTTCTGGGCGCTGTGCCTCCTGACTGTCATCGCTGTTACCAGCACGGCTGGCCCCCTACTGAGACCACGGCCGGCGTTGCCGCGCCCAGCTCCCGTTTTAGAGCAGACTCTCCCCCACGTCCGTGAGGTTCCGCAGAGAATGTCCGTCATCGGGTACGAACGCGAACACTTCGGCGCCTGGGCGCCCGCTATCCCCGAGGGATGCCCTATGGGGAACACACGCGACGTCATGCTGCTCGAATCATTCCCACAAGAATCATGCACTCCGAAGGGGCTTATCGACGACCCCTACGACGGAGGCCCAATCTCACCACACGATACGGACATTGACCACATCTTTCCCCTTTCCGCCGCCTGGGACATGGGAGCTCATTCGTGGACACCTGAGCAAAGACGCGCGTTTGCCAACGACCCCTCCAACTTGGTCGCAGTCTCCAGCTCAGCGAATAGGCAGAAAAGCGACAAGCTGCCCGCAGAGTGGATGCCAAGCAGCCGTGGCGCGCGATGTTGGTACGCACGCAGGGTCAGTTACATCGCTTACTCCTACGACCTCGAACTCACAAAAGCAGATAAACGGGTAATGGAGTCAGCCTGTCGGTTGATTTTCTAGAGTGCATATCAACATTTGCTTATTTCTCGCGTACAGTATGCAAGGTACATTTTCAACGCCGCGCGCCTCACTGCACTCCGGGGCACGCGGACAACGAAAGGCACACGTTTCCCGTGAATACTGTTCTTCTTATCCTGCACGTGCTTACTGCCGTCCTCTTCTTGGGGCCGGTCACTGTGGCAACGTCTACATTCCATACCCACGCAATGAAAGTCCGCGAAGGCAGCCCCGACGCTGTACACGCAGCGGGCGCGGCCAAGGTAATGCACAAGATTACTAATGTCTACGGAATCCTGTCGCTGCTCGTGCCAATGTTCGGTGTGGCCATCATGTTCACCGATATGGGCCTCTACTTCCGCGATGGTCGCTACCACCTGTCCATCGGGTTGGCCATCATCGCGTGGGCTCTGCTGTTCTTCCTGATCATCCCGAAGCAGCGCACCATGATGGGGGCACTGGGCCTCAAGGAAGACTTCGAAGAAGGTGACCAGGCGTACGTGATCAACGACTGGGGCAAGGCCAAGAAGCAGCTGTCCATGTTTGGCGGAATCTTCGCTCTCCTGTGGGTTGTCATGGGTATTGTAATGTTCCTGCCACAGAACTTTGGCCTGTAATTAGTGCAAAAGTAACGCGGTGCGGCCATGATCGGCCCACCGCGTTTTCCATTCTGCATAACGGTGAACCCCTGCGCGAAAATTTTTCGCGCAGGGGTTCATGATTTTACAGCGAGATTAATCGCGCCACTGACGTCCGCCACGATCATCGCGGTCACGACCACCACGGTAGCCACCACGATCACGGTCGCGTCCGCCCCTGTAGCCACCACGTCCGCCACGATCATCGCGGTCACGACCACCACGGTAGCCACCACGATCACGGTCGCGTCCACCTCTGTAGCCACCACGTCCACCACGGTCATCGCGGTCACGACGCGGAGGGCGTCCCGTGTCTTTCTCCAAGTGGATCAACTGACCCGAAATGCGGGTATCCGCCAGACGATCAAAAACCTGCGGGTCCATATCATTCGGCAGCTCAATCAGCGAGTGATCAGCAAAAATCGAGATACGCCCGAAGTCACGCGAGTTCAGGCCACCTTCATTTGCCAGGGCGCCGACGATGGCACCCGGACGCACGTGTTGACGCTTGCCAACAGCCAGGCGGTACATCGTTTTGCCCGGTTCTGCTTCGAAACGAGAGCGCCCACCACGATCAAAGTCACGGTCGCGGCGGGGGCCACGATCGCGATCACGACGGTCATCGCGTTCGAAACGGTCACGGTCGCGGCGATCACGGCGATCCTTTGGCGGTTCCTTCATCAGGAATTCATCGCCAGCCTGCGCCTGGGTTGCCAGTGCAGCAGCAATGTCTTCCAGTGGAACGTCGTTGGCCTCGGAATATTCTTTGACCAGCGTACGGAAGATTTCCACCTGTGAGTCTTCGAGAGACTCAGTAATGGAATCAGCGAAACGCGCCTTACGGGACTCGTTGACCTCATCAACTGTTGGCAGGTCCATCTCCGTAAGCGTTGCGTTGGTCGCACGCTCGATGGAACGCAGCATGCGGCGTTCACGCGGAGTAACGAAGAGGATTGCTTCACCGGAGCGGCCTGCACGACCGGTACGGCCGATTCGGTGGACGTACGCCTCCGTGTCATTGGGGATGTCGTAGTTCAGCACATGGCTGATACGTTCCACGTCCAGACCGCGGGCGGCAACGTCGGTAGCAACCAGGATGTCCAAACGGCCATCCTTGAGCTGATCGACTGTGCGCTCGCGCTGTGCCTGGTTGATGTCGCCGTTAATCGCCGCTGCAGAGAAACCGCGTGCACGCAGCTTTTCTGCGACTTCCTCGGTTTCGTTACGGGTACGGACGAAGACGATCATCGCCTCAAACTCAGTGACCTCAAGGATGCGGGTCAGGGCGTCGAGCTTGTTGCGATGCGCGACATGCAGCCACCGCTGGGTAATGTTTGTGTTGGTACGAGTTTCCGCCTTGACGGTTACCTCAGACGGATTGTTAAGGTACTGCTTAGAAATCTTGCGGATCCCGTTCGGCATGGTTGCCGAAAACAGCGCGACCTGCTTCTCTTCCGGAGTATCCTCCAGGATGCGTTCCACGTCTTCCTGGAAGCCCATGTTCAGCATCTCGTCGGCTTCGTCAAGGACCATGAACCGGAGGCCGGAAATATCCAGCGAACCCTTTTCTAGGTGGTCAATAACGCGACCAGGGGTACCCACGACAATCTGAGCGCCACGGCGCAGGCCGGACAACTGGATGCCATAGGCCTGGCCACCGTAAATGGGCAGCACACGGATGTCACCCAAGTGGTCAGCGAAACTCTGGAAGGAGTCCGCCACCTGAAGCGCAAGCTCACGGGTCGGAGCCAGCACCAGTGCCTGGGGCGCACGGATGGAATGGTCGATGCGCGCCAGAATTGGCAGCGCAAAAGCTGCGGTCTTGCCCGTGCCTGTTTGCGCGAGACCTACAACGTCGTTGCCTTCCATCAACAGCGGAATAGTTTCCGCCTGGATAGGCGATGGGGTTTCAAATCCGACCTTATGGACGGCTGCTAGCACTTCAGATGGAAGTCCGAGGCTTTCGAAACCATTGCTTTCTGTCTTGGATTCGGAGTCGGTGGCCTCAGAAGTACTCGCATCCCTGGTGACGTCGGCGTCGACCTGCGATTGATCCTGAGTTTCCGACATATCTTGCTTCTCCGGCTCGTTCTCGCCGCCGGTTGCGATATCGGTAATGCTCATTGCGCAACCAGCTTACGCCACGCAGGCCAAAAACGTTGCATTGTCACTGAACATGGGGCCGTAGTCTGCGCTGTCACAGCAAGAAATGCGCACACGGGAGCGTGGGCCACCCCCATACTGGCGCATTGCAGCATTCTAAAGCCTAACCCTATATGTGATTCTCCTTACATACATTTGTTTCTTAGGTTTTTTCTTATGTAAAAAATCGCCACATTTGTACAACTTTAGTTTGACTTTTTAACTACTGAGTATCCAGGAACAATTCAGCACTTAATGGATACTGCCAGCATTTATAAGAATTATCACAACAGTACACCTGTCCTATTGTTGCAGGTAGGAGCCCTGCGTGGACCTTAAGAGTGGCTGACATTGCACGCGATGCAAATTCGCCTTTCCACTGCAACTCGACTTGAATATGAGACGTAAGAACTACCTGCTCTGTCGACCCGGCGTCTTCCCGTTGCCCTGGGTCCGGGTGGTTCGAGAAGGGATGAGTGGAACGTGGATGTCTTAGACATCTCACGGTGGCAATTCGGCATCACCACCGTGTATCACTATTTATTTGTGCCGCTGACCATCGGTCTTGGTCCGCTGGTCGCACTGATGCAAACATTTTGGCAAAAGACCGGGCACCCTTATTGGTACCGCGCCACCCGTTTCTTCGGAACGGTGTTCTTGGTGAACTTCGCCATGGGCGTGGCTACCGGTATCGTTCAGGAATTCCAGTTCGGCATGAACTGGTCCGAGTACTCCCGCATGGTCGGTGACGTCTTCGGCGGACCGCTTGCTTTGGAAGCACTTATTGCGTTCTTCCTCGAGTCCGTATTCTTGGGCGTGTGGATTTTCGGTTGGGGAAAGGTTCCGGGTTGGCTGCATACGTTGTCAATCTGGATCGTGGCAATTGCAACGAATATCTCCGCATACTTCATTATTGTTGCGAACTCGTTCATGCAGAACCCCAAGGGCGCTGTATACAATCCTGAGACTGGCCGTGCCGAGCTCAACGACATCGCAGCGCTGCTCTTTAATAAGACTGCTATCTACGGTTACCTGCACGCAGCAGCCGGCGCATTCCTCGTAGGCGGCACCTTCATTTTGGGTGTGAGCTGCTGGTGGTTAGTCCGCGCCAACAAACAGGCGAAGGCCGGCGGATGGCACCAGGATTCCCCAGAGGTTGCACGTCACGACATGCACCGTCCAGTTATCAAGATGGGAATCTGGGCGACCTTGCTTTCCTGCGTCGCCGTTGCTTTCACCGGTGACCTGCAGGCCAAGCTGATGTTCATCCAACAGCCCATGAAGATGGCCGCTGCTGAATCGCTGTGCCACACTCAGACGGATCCTGCGTTCTCGATCTTGTCGACGTCCACGCACAACAACTGCGAGACGGTCCAGCACCTCATCGAGGTTCCGTTCGTTCTCCCCTTCCTCGCCGAAGGTAAGTTCACAGGCGTCACTCTTGAAGGCGTTATGGAACTGCAGGAAAAGATGGAAGCCCTCTACGGTCCGGGGAACTACTCCCCTAACCTTTTCGTGACCTACTGGTCATTCCGCGCGATGATCGGCTTCATGCTCGGGTCTATCCTCCTTGTCATCTTCGCTTGGTGGTACACCCGCAAGGGCCAGGTCCTCGAGGGCAAGAAGGGGCTGTGGTTCGGTCGCCTTTCACTGTTTGCAATCGCAACCCCATTCCTCGCGAACATCTTCGGTTGGGTATTCACCGAAATGGGCCGCCAGCCATGGATCGTGCACCCGAACCCGGATTCCGTGGGCGATCCCCGCACCGAGCTCATTCGCATGACCGTTGGGGAAGGCGTCTCCGCGCACTCCGCAACCTACGTCTGGATTACCATCATCGGCTTCACCGGCCTGTACCTGGCGTTGTACATCGTCTGGTTCCTTCTTATCCGTCGTGCGGTCATTGCCGGCCCACCAGCTGAAGATGGCCCTACCGGCGACGCCGTAACCGGCTCTGGCCAGCACCCAGCCCCGGGACCAGCTACACCAGTTGCAGGCGATCAGCCTGCAGAAATCGAACCCGTCCGCTTCAGCACCGCTGCGCCGGTCATCACGGATGAGAAGTAGGAGGAAAAACAATGTTTGGTATTGAGCTTCCTATCATCTGGTTCATTCTCATCGCGGTCCTATTCGCGGGCTACTTCCTGCTCGAGGGCTTCGACTTCGGCGTCGGCATCTTGGCGCCCATGATTGGTAAAAACCGTAAAGAGCGCAACACGATCGTCGGTACTATCGGCCCAGTGTGGGACGGTAACGAGGTGTGGTTGATCACCGCAGGCGGCGCAATGTTCGCAGCGTTCCCCGAGTGGTACGCAACCCTGTTCTCTGGGTTCTACATTCCGCTGTTCCTCATCCTGCTGTGCCTGATCATCCGCATCGTGGCCCTGGAATGGCGCAAGAAGATGGACGACCCCCGCTGGACCAAGTGGTGTGACTGGGGACTGGCTATCGGCTCCTGGGGCCCAGCAATCCTGTGGGGCGTCGCGTTCGCAAATATCCTGCGTGGCCTGCCAATTCAGGCCGACCATACGCTGCTGGCTAGCGACGCAATGGCTACAATCTTCAACCCGTACGGCATCATGGGCGGCATTACCTTTACTGCCCTGTTCACGTTCCACGGCCTGGCATTCATCCGCCTGAAGACCGCTGGGATTGTTCGTGAACGCACGGAGAACTTCGTGTGGCCGGTATCGATCCTGGCCGCGGTGACCGGCGTTGTCTTTATCGTCTGGACAGTCCTCTCCCTGGAAAACACCACGTGGACCTGGGCCGTAGCGGTACTCATCGTCGTGCTCGTCGTGGCAGGAATCGTCACTATGGCAATGGGACGCGACGGCTGGTCCTTCACGTTCACCAGTGTTGCAGTCGTAGCAGTCGCAGGCCTCTTGTTCGGAATTCTCTTCCCGAACGTCATGCCTACCACCCTGGCAGACGGCACCAGCCTAGACGTCTGGAACGCAGCGTCGAACCCATACACACTCAAGTTCATGACGTGGGTTGCCATCTTCATGGTTCCGGTAGTCTTGGCTTATCAGGCGTGGACTTACTGGGTCTTCTCTAAGCGCCTGCGGGCCGAAGACGCCATGGCAGAAAAAGAAAATGCCCCATTGAAGGTGGTGTAATTCTAGTGCCTAGTGCACGAGACATAACGCAAACGCCAACGACTAAGGCCGCCCATGACCGGGCGGCCTTAGCCGCATCTGGCACCGGACGCGAACACTCCGGGAAAATTGCAGGCAAAACGCCGGATGGAACGTCGAAAAGCAAGGGTCCTGTGGACCCCCGCCTCCTGAAACTGTCCCAACCGACGCGGCGGTGGATCCTCTTCGCGGGAATCGTCACAGCGCTGAAGACACTCTGCACTGTGATGCTTGGCCTTCTTGTTGGGTTGACCGTATCCAGCTTCATCGAGTCATCTGAACTCCCCCTCTCCCACTACAACAGCTCCCTGGTCTGGCTGCTGATCGTGGTTATTGCTCGCGGTGTGCTCGCGTGGGTGGAAACTCGGTTCGCTGAACGTGCTTCGGCGAAAGTAATCATTGATCTGCGCGCACGGACTCTTGAACACCTGGCCTACAAAGATCCGCGAACAGTCGATGTCGCAAGCTGGCGCACGACCTTAAGTGAAGGCATCGAGGGGATCGGCCCCTATCTGACTGGATTCGTTCCGGCGTTGGCATCAACGGTGATTGCCACCCCTGTGATGCTTGCCGTCATTTGGTGGCTCGATACACCTTCACTAGTTATCGCTGTGATTACGTTGCCACTCATTCCGTTCTTCATGTGGCTCGTGGGCACGCTCACAGCCGGGCGCACGGAAAAGCGGCTCCGCGATCTTGCTGTTTTGAGCGACCAAATCATGGATCTCGTGGCGGGGCTTCCTACCTTGCGGATCTTCGGCCGCCAACTTTCCACCGTCTCTGAAGTGCGACGCCTTTCGGCAAAGCACACGGAGTCGACGATGAGCGTGCTCAAAATCGCGTTCCTGTCGAGCTTCGTCCTCGAATTCTTAGCGAACCTTTCGGTTGCACTCATGGCCGTGGGCATTGGTTTTAGGCTTCTCGACGGCGCCATGACCCTCGCAGCCGGCCTCACCGTGCTGATTATCGCGCCTGAGGCCTACAACCCAATTCGGGAAGTCGGGACGCGGTTCCATGATGCTCAGGACGGTCTCGCGGCAACGGATCGTATCCTTGGAGAATTATCACAGCCGCGTTCCCAGTCTTCCCCCGGACTCGCGGAACGGAGTTCTGCAGAGGACCGTGACTACTCCACATCGCCGCTCACCGTAGTGTTCGATTCTTTGTCAGCGCACGGGCGCGATGGGGATCGCCCCTCGGGGCTCACGGGAACAGCTGAGCCTGGGGCAATCACGGTTCTTGCTGGTGAAAACGGCTCAGGCAAATCCACTGCGTTGCTCGCCCTACTCGGTTTTATTACCGAGGGCGTCCGTGGTGAAGCAGCAGTGTATAGCGGTGAGACTCAGTTATCGCACAAAGAAATCTGGAAGTGTACCGCTTACCTACCGCAGCGCCCCGTCCTTGATGCCACGACTGTCGGCGACTACGCAGCCCTTTCCTTGGGCCAGCGGCAGCGCGTCGCCTTCGCTACAGAAATGGAGCGCGAAACACCTCTCATCTTGTGCGATGAACCCACGGCCCACCTGGACTATGACAACGCCCTAATCATGTTGGACACCTTGAGACAACGTGCCGTATCAGGCGCGACTGTGGTTGTGGCTTCACACGATCCCGTAGTTCTGGAGCACGCGGACCGCATCATCACTGTTCAGGCAATTGAGCGCGAAACGGAGGACAACTGATGAGTTTGGCTTCTGATATCAAGGCGGTGCGCGACGCCCGCCCCCTTACTGGGTTGCGATACTCTGAACTCACTATCCCAGTGCTGGTCGGAGCATTGACGATGCTTTCGTCTATTTCCTTGACCGTGGTGTCTGGCTGGCTTATCACCAAGGCGTGGGAACAGCCGTTTGTCATGGATATCACCGTGGCTGTGACGGCAGTGCGCACGCTGGGCATTTCGCGCGCTATCTTCCGGTACCTTGAACGCTTAGCGTCCCACGACCTGGCATTGAATTCGGCGCGTCGCACTCGCGAGAACGCGTATCAAGCTATGGCCACCGATGCGGCTCACACGACGATGGCGCTGAAAAAAGGCGCACTTCTTACCAGGTTAGGCTCTGATATAGACGAGGTCGCGGATGTCATCGTCCGAGCAATCGTCCCTGCCGGCACTGCGGTTGTCACGGCTATCGCCGCGGTGGTGTTCGCTGCTTTCCTGTCGGTTCCGGCGGCCATCGTCTTAGCTATTGGCCTGCTCTTCGCATCAGTCGTACCGCCTTGGCTGACAGCCCGCGCAGTGCAAGTCTCGGAGAAAAAACGTGCGCAGGCGGTAGAAAAGTACACCACGGCGGTAGACCACGTACTTTCGAACTCCCCTACGTTAAGGATGCGTGGGCTGATGCCGGAGGCCCTGCAGCGTGCACATAGTGCGGCAACCGAACAAGCAGAAGCTGACGATGCGGGTGCCCACGCCCAAGCCTGGGGTTCTGCTACCGCCATGTGGGCACACGGTGTGACGGTCATCGGCATGGTGGTGCTCACCGGTTGGCTCTACCTTTCCGGCGACGTGCAGACTCATTCGCCTCAATGGTTGGGCATGTTAGTGCTCCTTGCATTAGCAGCATTCGAAGCGACCACGGGCTTACCTAACGCTGCGGTCACCGTTACGCGCGCAGCGGGTGCCGCTAGGCGTCTCGCAGGATTCAACCGCGAGACCACGCCATCTGGTAATCGCATGCGGACCGTCTCGGAGGCTCCGGACCTCGTGACGCGTGATCTCGTGGTGGGCTTTGATTCCGACGTCGCTTCCTGGGACATCGACCTACCCTTTGGCACCCGCAAGGAAATCGTGGCGCCCTCAGGCTACGGTAAAACCACACTCCTGCTCACGCTCGCAGGTTTGTTGCCAGCACGCTCAGGGCAGGTGCTTATCGACGGCCATCCGGTGGACACCTACTCCGAAGAATCATTGCGGAATTCCATCGCATTTTCCCCTGAAGATGCGCACATCTTTGCCACTACGGTGCGCGACAACTTGGCATTAGGCGCCTCGAACGCGACTGACGAGCAAATGTACGAGGTCCTCAACGCAGTCGGCCTGGACGAATGGGTCCGCCAACTACCGCACGACCTCTCTACGATTCTCGCCAGTGGCGCTGATGCGCTCTCCGGCGGCCAGCGCCGCAGGCTGCTGCTCGCACGCATGCTGTTAACCGAGGCTCCGGTTCTTTTGCTGGACGAACCCACCGAACACCTCGACCTCGAGTCAGAGGCCGCGATGCGAGACCTTCTCAATTCTCCATCCCTGCCCGGCGCGCGTGCACAGCGCACAGTGGTCATTGTCCGGCATCCGCGTACGCGCTAACTTATTGGGCGGCGTGGGTGCGGTGATGAGTGTCCGGTGCGGCAAACCATTGCAGAGCTGCACCGAGACCCACCACTGCAGTCACAATGAACCCAATTTCAAAGCTCCACGTCTGGGCGATGGCCCCCACCACGATTGGTCCTAAGATTGATCCGAAGTCTTGGGCCATTTGGAATCCCGCCAGGACTCGACCACCGGAACGGTCATTGCCGATGACGTCTGCAACGACCGCCTGTTGCGCGGGGTTCAGCATCCCAGCGCCCACACCAGCGAATGCCGAAAGAACGCAGAACATCACCACCGAGGACGAAAGTCCTAAACACGCTGTGAAACCAGCGTTGACGATTAATCCTGTGATAATCAGTGGTTTTCGGCCTATGGAATCGGCCATCCGTCCTGAAAACTGCAGGCACACTGCGTTGCCACCGGCGAAACTGGCTAGTGCGAAGCCTGCGGCAAAAGTTCCACCGTTGTCAAATGTGGCAGCTGCGAACAAAGGTAGCGTCGCAACGCGGACACCAAAATTAGCCCACCCATTGGCAAATCCGCTGACTAAAACTGCTTTATACGAGGTCAAAGTAAATGCTTCTTTGACAGACATCGGAGCCTGAGTATCGGTGCTCGGCGCATGTGTGGGCCCGGCCGCTGCATCTTTAGGTACTGACTGCCGAATGTTACGGCCTGTAGTAAACCACCACACAACGACGATTGCGCACAATAATGCGATGCCATAAATAACAAAAGGCAAGCGCATACCCAGCGGCGCCATAAGTGACCCCACCACAGGGCCAACGATGTTCCCTAACAAGAACGCCGACGAGTACGCCGAGGAGCACCGGCCACGAATGGCGGGAGGGGCGATTCGCACGATCATGCCCATCGCGGAGACAGTGAACAGCGTTGAGCCAAATCCTGCGAGGCCACGCAGTAAAAGAACGTGCCAATATTCCTGAGTGAACGCGACCGCGCCTGTGGTGATTGCGACAACGAACAATCCCGTGAAATACATTTTCCGGGATCCAAAAATATCAATCAACGGCCCTGAGGCAGGGCCGAAGATGAGACGGGTAAACGCGAAGATCGACACCACTGCACCAGCTGCTGCCAACCCGACGTTAAAGGATTGCGCGAACTGCGGGATAATGGGAGCGATCAGCCCATAGCCGGCCGCGATTAACAGCGCAGCGGCTACAAGGACCCAAATTTCGCCCGGGATTGTGGGCTTGTGCTCTACGCGTTGTATTCCGGAATCATAGTGAAGCTCTTGCTGTGAATCGCCGGTCTGCGCAGTGGACGGATAAGAAACATCGCCATACTCATCTGGATGCGCCTGGCGATGCTTTTCGTAAGGTTCTGGGGTTGTCATCGTTCTTCACACCTTAGCCAAAAAATCAGAACCGGGCCCCAACCACCCAATTAGAACACATGTGCTAATTATTTACTGGTCGTGTCTGCCCCACCCGTTATCGTCACAGACATGTTTAAGCACACAGAATCAGCAACCAGATCCGAAATCTCCCGCCTCGAACACACCGGCATCCGCGCGACCATCCTGCGCAGCTACCATGGGCAGAGCCTGCGGAGGCTTGCAACAATGCTGCGCCATCCGCGCTCATTGGCCCGCGTCAATCCGGGTTGGCGGCCACCAACTTTGCATGTGACAACACCAGAAAGCGGACGTCTCGATATAACCGTGAGCCGGAAAAGAGTAAGCCCCCATGCCCGTGCTTTGCTTCGGGATGAGGGCTATGACTCCACGGCAGCCTACATGGTGCAGCTACGGTTCACCCACCCGGATGGGCGACGCTGTGCGCGCAGTGAGGCAGAAGCCTGGATTCGGGCGTTACTTCCCGACGAAGACGCCAGCAAGGTGCACGAAATTACCACTGCTCTCACGCCGACCCTTTGCTGGCTTGTCACCGCATCGGGGCGCGTCGTAGATTCTCCTGCCGACTGGTTCGGGACAGTTTCCGATGGTGAACCGACCGCTGCTTAAAGTTGTCGCAGTTACAGCCTGGTGTTGTGATGTCGTAGCGCCGAGTTATTCGTTCGCGTCGCCATCGGCGAAATCTTCACCGAACTCATCGTCGCCGCAATCATCAAAGTCAGCGTAATCGTCATCAACGGGAACAAGCTCTGCCTCCCAATCTTCGACATGATCAACAGCCAGTGAGAGGGCATCAAACAGTTTGTCAAAGTCTTTAAAGGTCCCGAGTTCCAGAACCTCGGACGAGGGCTCATCGAACAAATCGAGGAGGGCGTCTACCGTGAGTAGCTGCGAGTCCGGCTCTGCTGCGGAATCTTCCCCAGTGCCCGTCGGCGCACCCAAGTCCACCTCGAGAGGCTCTTCCTCCCATGTTTCTACCCACACATGGGCCACCGGCGCTTCATCTTCTACGACCACACGGACCACTAGGTCAGAACGATCGGTGAGAACAGCGCGCACCTCTTGTGGATCCACCGTGTCCTGGAAAAACTCTACTGCAGCTACGCGTTCATCCGTCCCTTCGATGAGATCCCGCAGCAACGTGACGGTTTCATCGGTCGCCACGTGGTGGGCAACAGTGCGAACGGCATCCTCAACCGAAAACACCACGGAGACCAATGCTTCAGAAAAATCGTCATCCCGCTCATCCACATCAGCGGCAGCAATGTACACGTTTGCCGCTGGAAGAAGCGGATCAATTTCAACGAACCGTACTTCGAAATCAGCAGTCACGGGAACAAAAAGGACGTCACCACCAACGCGTGATTCAATCCCCTGTTCATCCAGCTTTGTAGCAATGTCCTCGTAGAAACTCATCAGTGTCGATGCCTTCCTCATGGCACGGTGAAATACGGACGTAACCACGCACAAACATCGTGGCAACAGTTCCCAACAGTAGTCGTTCCGGCGCATTCCTGTCAGCGGCCACCACAATGCGGACCCACCTAGGCAAAGAACACTACGCGCTCGGGAATGAAGCCATAACGGAAGCGTTATAACTAGTGTTCAACCCGAAAAAGAACGCACTCATATACTGGAACAAGACCGGATAACAGGTTTCCACCGCATACCGCAAGGAAATCTGGAAATCCTACGACCAGCCTAAGGAGGGACCTATGTCCGACACCACTACCCTTGAACGCAAAGAACGCGAACTCATCGACGCTGGCGTAGACCCCAAAACCATCAGCTCCCCTACCGGGAAGATGCTGCTTAAAGGCCTTGATCGAGTCATGCGCATGCAAGGCGGTTTGATTGAGAAATACGTTGCACGGCTCAAAAACAAAAACCCCGACGCAACCACTGCCGAACTCCAAGAAAAAATCGATTCCCACTTCCTGACTATCGTCTCCACTACCGGCGCCGGCTCAGGAGGATCTGCCGCAATCCCCGGCATCGGATTCGTTACCGGCGCAGCAGCAGTCGGCGCAGAATCCCTACTTTTCATCGATGCTGCAGCCTGGTACACCCTAGCCAGCGCAGCGCTACATGGTGCCGATATTAAAGACCCCCAGCAACGCGAAGCCCTCGTCCTCCTTGGACTGCTCGGTTCAAAAGGAACAGCAATCGTCGACACTTTGCTTATCGACGCCGACGGCACCATCGCGGACACCGCCAACGCTCTAGAAACCAAAAACACTGCCGGCCTCCTCTCGCGTTTCTCCGGCCCAGCGCTCAATGAGGTAAATACGCGTCTGGTCAAAGCCCTCATTAACAGGTTCGGAAAGTCCGTCCGGATGGCGTGGTTGGGCAAACTCCTCCCCCTCGGAATCGGCGCTGTCGCAGGGCTTGTAGCCAATCGCAAGCTGGCAAAGACCGTTATTAAACACACGCAGGAGGCGCTCAATCCTGCGCACTAAACGCCACATCCTCACCTCCGCGTTCCGCAAACGCGGAGGTTGGCTCGCCATTGCGCTACTAGCGACACTCGCAGCCATCGGCTTTGACCTCATAATCCCGCTGCTCACCGGCGATGCGGTCGATCAAGCCCTGCATGCAGCTGACCCCTCACACCCCAGCGAGCCTATAGTCACAGCCTCCTGGTTTCCCGGCCTAGGCGCCATCACAACCATCGTTATTCTCCTCATCATTGCCGCATGCGGGAGATTCCTTTTCTTCTTCCTACGCCGCTGGTCAGCAGGGCACCTGGCCATCACCGTCCAGCACGATCTTCGCGTGGCCATTCTGAAGTCCCTCCACAAGCTTGATGGGCCAGCCCTCGACCGTGTGGTAACCGGCCAAATTGTTTCCCGTTCAATCGCGGATCTCGGTAAAGCACAGGGGCTGATTTCTATGCTGCCCCTCCTTTTCGGGTTCAGCGTTCAGCTCGTCATCACCGTGGTACTCATGGCGCAGCTATCCCTTCAACTGACCATCATTTCCTTCCTTCTCCTCCCGCTGATTATTGGGACCACGTTAGCCACCCGACGCTGGGTGTATGCCGCCACTTGGGCCAGCCAACAAGCCGCCGCAGATGTCACCGAACACGTAGAAGAAACTGTGACGGGAATTCGCGTGGTTAAAGCATTCGCGCAAGAAAACAAAGAGGTCGACACCCTCGACTCTCTAGCCCGCAACGTCTACTCACAACAACTACGTCAAGCCCGCATTCAGGCCCGTTACCAACCCGTTCTCAACCAGCTACCCAATCTGGGGCTCGTGGCCACGATTCTGATTGGCGGTTGGATCGTCTCCACAGGTGGGCTTAGCGTTGGCGATTTTTTCGCTTTCTCGTTGTACCTCATGTCGATGACCCACATTTCACGCGTGCTATCCGGGTCCGTGGTCCGCTACCAAATGGGAATGACGTCCATCGACCGAATTACCGAGGTCATTGCGTTGGAGCCGGATAATCCCGAAGGGACACGCACACACGCTGACGACGTCGTCGAGAAGCATCAAGGACCGATCGGGCTAAAGTTTTCCCATGTCGACTTCACCGCCGACGACGGAAACCAGGTACTCGACGATTTCAGCCTCAGCGTGGCACCCGGGAAAACGGTAGGAATCGTAGGTCCAGCAGGATCGGGAAAAACCATTGCTGTGCAGATAGCCGGTGCTTTTTACGCACCGGATAACGGCACGATTGCACTGACTCTTCCGGATCACGACTCGAAACGCACGCCTACGAACATCCCCTATACCAGTGTGCAACGAAGCACTATTCGCGCCAGGGTGGCCTGCGTTTTTGAAGAGCCACACTTGTTTTCTTCCACAATCCGGTACAACGTGGCCATGGAGTCACCCCTCGACGACGAGGCCATCTGGGAAGCCTTGGAAATTGCTCACGCTGAGGAGTTCGTCCGCAAACTCCCCGATGGCCTAGACACCGTCGTTGGTGAACGCGGATTAACCCTGTCCGGCGGTCAACGCCAACGCATCGCACTTGCACGTGCCATCGCTGCGCATCCCGACCTGCTCATACTCGACGACGCCACCTCTGCCATCGACACCACCACCGAGCGCGAGATTATTGAATCACTGCGCAACCACCTTCACGGCGTCACCCTCCTCGCGATTACGCACCGCGAATCCACCTTGTCACTGTGTGAAACCACGGCCGTGCTCAACAACGGCCACGTTGTAGCGGTTGGGCCTACACAGGACATGAGAGATACGGATACGTACCGCGCCGTCATGGATCCCGTGTACCGTTACGAAAGCACACGCACCCAGCTGCCCAGAGGCGAAGCAGCCGAGCCGGCGCTCAACTTATTGTGGCCGGATGGCGAAACGGAAGTTGGCAACAGGCTGGATAATCACGAGCACATCATTGCAGGCCGCGGTTCAGTCATCGCGACTCCGGAGCTGAAGAAGCGGGTAGCTGCTCTACCTCCTGCGCAGGAACAACCTTCACTGGATTCCGAATATCTCAAGACCACGCGAGAATCCTTCCGACTCCGGAACGTGTTCTCACACGTGCGGGGTCTCATTGTGGCCGTCGTTGTGCTCCTTGTTATTGGAGTCATCGCGGACTTGACGTTCCCCATGCTCATGAAGCAAGCGGTGGATTCCGCTGTCGGCGATACTGCGCGGACTACCCTGCCATCGATCGCCCTCGTTGGGTTAGCTGTTGTCGCAATCAGTTTCGGTGCCGAAGCCATACGCACTGTCTTGACCGCCCGCAGTGGTGAACGCCTGCTATACGGCCTGCGTCTGCGCAGCTATGCGCATCTCCAGCGGTTGTCCATGGATTATTTTGAGAAGAATCTTTCCGGAGCAATCATGACCCGGATGACCACGGACATCGACAACTTGTCTACTTTCCTGCAATCCTCTGTGGCACAGGCCATCGTGTCCATTTCTACGTTGGTCGGGATTGCAGCAATGCTGCTCGTGACCGATGCATCCCTCACCGGAATCGCGGCCCTGGCGATTCCCGTTATCGCAATATCCACCTGGATCTTTCGCCGCTACACCAAGCGCACCTACGCTGCCTCCCGCGCGCAAATCAGTGCAGTCAACGCCGCTTTTCAAGAGGCTGTTGCAGGTTTACGCACCTCTCAGATGTACGGCGCTGAATCCGGTGTGTGCGAACGGTTTGCTGCCGATTCGGACACGTACCGTAAGTTACGGATCAAAGGCCAAACAGCCACTGGTATTTACTTCCCCGCGGTGAATGCGGTTGCCCAAATCACCACTGCTTTCGTCATCGCAGCCGGAGCACACCAGGTTGCAGGTGGAGCGATGAGCGCTGGAGTCCTCGTGGCCTTCGTCATGTATCTAGGCCAGTTCTACGCTCCGATTCAAACACTTGGCCAGTTGTACGATTCGTGGCTGCAAGCCTCCATTGGCCTCGAGCGGATCCGGGACTTACTGGGCACGCAGCCGTCGTTAAGCGATGAAGGCACCCGCGAGAACGCCCACGAAGCGGCACACCAGGAGCTCGAATTACATAATGTCGACTTCGCGTACACCGCTGATGGGCCCCGCGTGTCCCGTGACCTTGCCCTCACGCTCGAGCCGCACACAACCGTCGCCGTGGTGGGCGCTACTGGAGCAGGAAAATCCACGCTGGTGAAACTGCTGGCGCGCTTCTACGACCCAGTGTCTGGGAAAGTCACGGCCGGAGGCACTGCTTTGCCCGAATTTCCGCTCCGCGACTGGCGAGTAAACGTAGCCCAAGTGCCCCAGGAATCCCACCTTTTCCGCGGCACAATCGCAAGCAATATCGCCTACGGCAAACCCACTGCTACCCCCGAAGAAATTACGGCAGCGGTCCGCCGCATCGGTGCTCTCGACATCATCGCAAGCATTCCCGGCGGATTCCAAGCCCGCATCGGCGAACGTGGGCGCGGCCTATCATCTGGGCAGCGACAAATTATTGCGCTAGCCCGCGCCGAACTCATCCAAGCACCCATCTTGCTTCTCGACGAAGCGACCGCCACCCTCGACCCCGTGACCGAAGCAGCCGTGCTCGATGCAGCGGACAAAATCACTCAGGGGCGCACTTCCGTAGTGGTGGCGCACCGTCTGCTGACCGCTGCTCGCGCTGACCGCATCCTCGTCATGAGCGAAGGACGTATCGTAGAAGATGGTCCCCATGAAGATCTTCTCCAGCGTCGCGGGGTATATCACTCCATGTGGTCCAGTTAAAGGACACATCTACACCCCCAATCGGGGGCAAACGAGATGGTGAGGAAGAACGCCCCTTAACGGGACGCCGGTACTATTAGACCCAAAGAGCACTCGACGATAGAAGTGAGGCGAGGTAAGCCGTGAGCAACGCCAGCATTTTCGGCCAAAACCAGTGGTTAGTGGATGAAATGTTCCAGCAGTGGAAACAGGACCCTAACTCGGTGGATAAAGAATGGGCCGACATGTTTGCCCAGCATGGAGCCCCCCAAGCATCCCAGACGGCAGGCGACGCGCCGCGTACCGCTGCTACGACTTCCAACATTCGCGCGGCAGTAAAAAACCCAGCACAGGCCCCCACCGCTAATGACGGCAAGGGATCTGCAACTGACCGCACAGAACCGGTAAACCGCCAACCCCGTAAGGTGCGGACGAAGCCAGAGAGCCCGCTGAAGGATATTCAGGACCTTCCTGAACCCGGCACTACACAGCTCAAGGGAACGTTCCGCGCAATCGCTAAGAACATGGATGAATCGCTGGACATCCCGACAGCGACCACCGTGCGCGATATGCCGGCACGCTTGATGTTTGAAAACCGCGCGATCATCAATGATCACCTCAAGCGCACCCACGGTGGCAAGATTTCGTTCACCCACATCATCGGCTGGGCTTTGGTCCGTGCTACGCAAATTCACCCGGCGATGAATGTCCGATACGACATCGTCGACGGCAAACCATCCGTCACCAACCCGGAACACATCAACCTGGGCTTGGCCATCGACCTTCCGCAGAAGGACGGTTCCCGAGCTCTGGTCGTGGCAGCTATCAAGGAATGTGAAACCCTCGATTTCAAGGGCTTCATCGACGCCTACGAAGACATCGTTGCTCGTTCCCGCAAGAACAAGCTCAAGATTGACGATTTCCAGGGCGTCACCATTTCCCTGACCAACCCCGGCGGTATCGGTACCCGTCACTCCATCCCGCGCCTCACTAAGGGCCAGGGCACCATCGTCGGCGTCGGCGCTATGGATTACCCGGCTGAATTTGCGGGTGCATCCGCTGACCGCCTGGCTGCGTTGGGCGTCGGCAAGCTAGTCACCATTACTTCTACCTATGATCACCGCGTGATTCAGGGCGCCGAGTCTGGCGAGTTCCTCCGCGAAATCTCACGACTGCTTATCGACGACGAGTTCTACGACGAAATCTTCAAAGCCCTCGAGATCCCTTACGCACCAATGCGCTGGGCTCAGGACGTTCCCAACGTAGGTATCGACAAGAACACTCGTGTCATGCAGCTGATTGAGTCCTACCGTTCCCGCGGTCACCTCATCGCTGACACTAACCCGTTGGGTTGGAAGCAGCCGGGCCTGCCCGAGCCTGACCACCGCGACCTGGATATCCACACCCACGGTCTAACCATTTGGGACCTCGACCGCACCTTTAACGTCGGAGGTTTCGGCGGTAAGGAATCCATGACCTTGCGCGAAGTCATGTCGCGACTGCGCGCGGCATACACCCGCCAGGTTGGTTCCGAATACATGCACATCATGGACAATGATGAGCGCCAGTGGCTCCAGGACCGCATCGAGGCCGGCATGCCGAAGCCGACCGTTGCAGAACAAAAGTACATCCTGCAGAAACTCAACGCTGCTGAAGCTTTCGAGAACTTCCTGCAGACTAAGTACGTCGGCCAGAAGCGCTTCTCCCTCGAAGGTGCAGAAGCACTGATTCCACTCATGGACGCCGCGATTGACACGGCCGCTGGCCAGGGCCTTGATGAGGTTGTCATCGGCATGCCGCACCGTGGCCGCCTCAACGTTTTGTTCAACATCGTGGGCAAGCCACTTTCGGACATTTTCCACGAGTTCGAGGGCAACATGAAAGAAGGCCAGATCGGCGGATCTGGTGACGTCAAGTACCACTTGGGCGCTGAGGGCCAGCACATCCAGATGTTCGGCGACGGGGAGATCAAGGTATCTCTTGCAGCTAACCCATCCCACTTGGAAGCTGTTGATCCGGTTCTGGTCGGTATCGCACGCGCTAAGCAGGACCTTCTAGACAAGGGCGAGCAGGGCTTCTCTGTCATGCCGTTGATGCTGCACGGCGACGCATCGTTCGCCGGCCTGGGTATCGTTCAGGAAACCCTGAACATGATGGGCCTGCGTGGCTACACCGTCGGCGGCACCGTGCACATCGTGGTGAACAACCAGGTGGGCTTCACCACCACACCAGATGCGGGCCGTTCCTCCTACTACGCAACCGACCTGGCAAAGGCCTACGGTTGCCCCGTCTTCCACGTCAACGGCGACGACCCAGAGGCTGTCGTATGGGTCGGCCAGCTGGCCACGGAATACCGTCGACGCTTTGGCAAAGATGTCTTCATCGACCTCCTCTGCTACCGCCGTCGTGGCCACAACGAAGCCGATGACCCATCGATGACCCAGCCAGAGCTGTACTCCATCATCGACGACCGCAAGAGTGTCCGTGCGCGCTACACAGAGGATCTCAGCGGCCGTGGCGACCTGAATAAGGACGACGCAGAGGCAGCGGCCCGCGACTTCCACGACCAGATGGAAGCTGTGTTCAACGAGGTCAAGGAATCTGAGCGTTCCGGAAGCCTTGAGCAGACCGGCATCACCACCTCCCAGGAACTCACCCGTGGTTTGGATACGTCCATCACCAAGGAAGAACTGGTGGAAATTGGCCAGGCATATGCCAACGTGCCAGAAGACTTCACTGTTCACCGCCGTGTGAAGCCAGTGGCAAAGAAGCGCGCTGAATCTTCCCAGGAAGGTGGCATCGACTGGGGTTGGGCCGAGCTTGTGGCCTTTAGTTCCCTTGCTAACAATGGTCAGCTGGTTCGCCTCGCTGGTGAAGATTCTCGCCGCGGTACCTTCACCCAGCGTCACGCAGTCCTCTTCGACCCGGAAACTGGCGAAGAATACAACCCGCTCAACGCCCTGGCGGAGTCCAAGGGCAAGGGTGGCAAGTTCTTGGTCTACAACTCACCGCTCACCGAGTACGCGGGCATGGGCTTCGAATACGGCTACTCTGCAGGCAACCTTGATGCCATGGTTGCCTGGGAAGCACAGTTCGGCGACTTTGCTAACGGCGCTCAGACCATCATCGACGAGTACGTCTCCTCCGGTGAAGCCAAGTGGGGCCAGCTCAACAAAGTTGTCCTGCTTCTCCCCCACGGTTACGAAGGCCAGGGTCCAGACCACTCATCGGCGCGTATTGAGCGCTTCCTGCAGCTGGCAGCTGAAGGCTCGATGACCATCACGCAGCCTTCTACGCCGGCAAACTACTTCCACCTGCTGCGTCGTCACGCACTAGGTACCATGAGCCGGCCACTGGTCGTCTTCACGCCGAAGTCCATGCTGCGTAACAAGCACGCGGTCTCCTCCGTTGAAGACTTCACCGAGGTAAAGAAGTTCCGCTCCGTCATCAACGACACCAAGTTCGTCGATGCGAAGGGCAACGTCTCCGGCGACGTGGAGAAGGTCAAGCGCATCCTGCTCGTCTCCGGCAAGCTTGCTTGGGAGCTTGAGGATCGCCGCAACAAGGATGAGCGCGACGACATCGCAATCGTGCGCATCGAAATGCTGCACCCGATTCCATTCAACCGTCTCAAGGAAGCATTCGATACCTACCCGAATGCCGAGGAAATCGTGTTCTGCCAGGATGAGCCAGCAAACCAAGGCCCATGGCCATTCCTGAACGAGCACCTGCCGGAGCTTATTCCGGATATGCTGCCGATGCGCCGCGTATCGCGCCGTGCGCAGTCCTCTACTGCAACCGGTATCGCCAAGGTCCACCAGGCTGAACAGAAGGCTCTGCTCAACGAGATCTTCGAGTAACAGTCACCCCGACGCAGATACAGCGCCGGACAAAAGTGGGGCTCCCCTTTACGGGGAGCCCCACTTTCATAGCTATACCGCTGACACGCTGCGGCAGAAGTTTAGACCCGAGCGTTCGGCGACTTTTCCATATGCCCAATGTTGGCGTCGAACCAGGCATTGACCACTTCACGCAGCGTCGAAGGGTCGCGTGTATCGGCAACCAACTCCTCGAGGTCCTCCTCTGTGATGAGGCGAATGATGACCGTTATCGCGTCCTGGGCATAGCGGTCCAACTTGGTTTTACGGAAAATTGCAACCAAGTTTTGGGGTAACTCTTCTTGGTATTGGTACCCAGTGTCGTAGTTGCACCCAGAGGTCGGCGAAGGGTCCGTGGTCTCGAAGGCGTCGGGCAGCGTGCCGGCTAACGTTTCTAGCGTGAGTTCAGCGGCTGCAACGTCGCCCGGGTCTCCGACAGTCTCGAAAGCGGAAGCAGGCGACTCTGTCGTGTGCCCCGTGGTGTGCTTCCCGGAGGACGTACCGCCGTAGATTTCGTCGAGAAGCGGCTCTACCATCTGCGGGGCAGTGTCAACCAGCATCGACCCGGTGCACACTGTGAACAAGTCAACGGTCGGGTCGGTAAACCATGCTTCTGGTTCCTCGGCGGGGTCTGCGACGACTCGAACTGTTGACTCGTACCCGGTTTCGTAGAGGACCCGCTGGAAGAGAGTAGCCATGACCATGTGGTCGGGGCGGTCGACTCTGGCGGCGATGGTGATGGGAACCTTCGGGTCAGATATGTAATCTGCCCGTGGTTCTACTTCACTGCATGCACTGAGGCCAAGAGCTGCGGAGCACACAATCGCTACGCCGAGCGTACGAAACCGGGAAAAACGCATACTTTTACTGTACTGGCCTTTGGCTGGGTGGCGGGTTTAGGCCTGGGAATCCGGGGTGGTGTCTTCCTCAGCGGATTCACGTGGTGCTTGCTGGGCAGGGTACCCGCTCTGTGCTGGGGTTCCGTACTGCATTGCTGCGATTGCGTCGCGAGCCTTAGTTGCCAGTGCTGGGTCACACAGCAGGTCGTAGCGGCCAGCAACAATGGTGGTTGCGGAAGTGAAATCGCGGGCTCCCCCGCTCATTGCGTACGGGACTGCGGCCATGATGATGCCGAAGATTGCACCCATGATTACACCGGTCAGAATCGGGCCAAAGAAGCCTCCGCCGAAAATGCCCAGCAGGAGGCCAATGAAAATACCGATCCAGGCGCCGGACAGTGCTCCGGAGCCGATAACCTTGCCCCAGGTCAGGCGGCCAGTGACATTTTCAACTTCCAGCAAGTCCACGCCGACGATCGTTAGGGCATCAACCGGAAATTCTTGATCAGAAAGCTTATCGACGGCCGCTTGGGCGTCAAGGTAGGACTCAAAACTGCCAACTGGCCAGCCACTCGGGCGCTGCCGCGTATGTGGTGCAGGGGTTCGATTATTAGCCATATTTTCCTCAATTCTTGACAAATCTCGCGCACATTTTTGTTGTGCCTTCAACAAGTTCAACGGATGACTGGCGTATTTTGTTCCGGTTTAGACACAAGAATGTCCCTCTGCGCATGTGGTGTGAAGGGAGGTAGCCCTGACCTGCCCTCGAATAGTAAAAACCGCTACAGTAGGCACTGTTATGGCTACTGTTACTGAATCCGCGGTTCAGGAAGCACTGTCCCGCGTAGAAGACCCCGAACTGAATCGCCCACTCACCGAGCTGGGCATGGTGAAGTCGGTCTCCGTCGATGGCTCGGACGTTGCAATTGAGTTGTACCTGACCATCGCTGGCTGCCCGATGAAAAACACCATCCAAACCAACGCTGAGGCTGCGGTCAAAGAGATTGAGGGGGTGGGCAATGTTTCTATCACAATGGAGCCGATGAACGATGATCAGCGTCGCGAACTTCGTAATAAGTTGCGCGGTTCTAACGCTGAGCCTCAGATTCCGTTTGCGCAGCCAGAGTCCACTACTCGCGTATTCGCCGTTGCTTCCGGCAAGGGCGGCGTGGGCAAGTCCTCCGTGACAGCCAACTTAGCGTGCGCGTTGGCAGAAAAAGGCCTACGCGTCGGTATCGTCGATGCCGATATTTATGGGCACAGCATCCCTACCCTCATGGGGTCAGACCAACAGCCCACCGTGATGGAGGAAGACATGATTCTTCCCCCGATCTCACACGGCGTGAAGCTCATTTCGATTGGCCACTTTGTCCAAGGTAATGCGCCAGTAGTGTGGCGCGGCCCCATGTTGCACCGTGCTATCCAGCAATTCCTCACGGATATTTACTGGGGTGACTTGGATATCCTGCTTCTGGACCTTCCTCCGGGAACGGGTGACGTCGCCATCTCTATCGCGCAGCTTATCCCGAATGCGGAGTTGCTCATCGTGACTACGCCTCAGGCGGCCGCGGCGGAGGTTGCAGAACGCGCTGGCTCGATTTCCCAGCAGACGCGCCAGCGTATCGCAGGCGTTATCGAAAACATGTCTGCAATGGTCATGCCCGATGGTTCCACGATGGAGATTTTTGGCTCCGGTGGCGGACAGAAGGTTGCAGACCGCTTAAGTGTGCTGACAGGGTCCGATGTCGAGCTCATGGGATCGATTCCGTTGGATCCCTCCCTGCGCCAGCATGGCGATACCGGCAAGCCTGTTGTACTGGCTGACCCGGAGTCTCCTGCGGCGAAGGAATTTGCCAAGATTACAGACCAGCTTGTGGTACGCAAGCAGTCGCTAGCCGGACGTCCTCTTGGGTTGAACGTTCAGTAATCCGAAGAAACCTCCCAGTCATCACTGGGAGGTTTTGTGTTACATGATGTCGCCCCACGAAAAGCCGCCGTGTAGTCCGGGGTCCCGGTGTGCTGCCGGCCGTGGCGCCGGTGCAGGCTGCGGTTGCGGAGGCTGTGGTGGAGTTTCTTCCTGCTGGCTCTTCAACTGAATTCGCTGGGTACCTGGCCGTGGCGCTGGCACCGTGGGGGTGCGATCGACGGCTTCTCCCCCAGTACGACGTGCTTCGCGGCGGTGCGCTTCCCCGGCTGTGGGGGCTTCTTCCATGAGTTTCTTTGGGTCGAAGTCGTCGAGGAAGGACTCGTCGTCGTCGAAAAGCGCTTTGGTGAGCGCCCGCTTCGGTCCCATTGCGCGCCATTTCGCTACTTCGGCAAGTGGCTTACGGAATTCGTCGAATTCTTCGCCGAATTCACCGTTCATTTCTTTTTTAGCGTTGTTAATGGCTTTGCGCGCGGCGTAGATGGCAGCGCGCACGTCTTGGATGACACCAGGGAGTTTTTCAGGGCCGATAATGATAATGCCAACAACGACGACCATGAAGATTTCCAGCCAGCCGATGTTTTGGAACACGTTGTACCGCCTCTAACGTTGAACTATTTTCCACCACCCGAGTGGAGCGCCTTAAAAGTGTAGTTTACGCCCCGCCGGTCGATTTCTTTAACGTCCGCAAGAGCGTCTCAACTTTATCCAACATCTCTTCGGGCTTCGGACATGGAGTATCTGACGCGTCGGGGCCTGGGCCACACTTGTGGGCAATACCCGTGAGTTTCGCAAGCAGATCGTCTGAGGCACGCACTTCGTCGGAGGTATTGCAGAAGTTTAAGGCCTCGGAAGCCGCGCGTTGGGTACGGACTTCGTGGGCGCATTCTTCGCACTGCAGCAGGTGCAGGTGCGCGCGCTTCCGGGCAACCGGGCTGAGTTCACAATCCACGTAGGCGGCGATTGCTTCAGGCGCTAGGTGATCCACACTGAACAACACTTTTTTTGCGTGCTGGAGAATCAGCTCCGCTTTCGCCCGATTCTTGGGGCTATGTGGCGTTGTCGTCACAGGTCCCTCCTTCCGCACGCTCGCTTACGGTCCAACTCAATTCCCCACCATAGACTTTTCTTAGGAAGCGTGACGCGCTTGCCGCCACGCCGTGCCACATGACTAAGCGTTGGCGGGAATGAGAAGCCGGGCGTCTTCGCTTGCCTCGGCGGCAGCCTCGAGATAGGTGCGCATTTGTGCACGGCCGCGGTGGATGCGGGAACGGACGGTCCCCATCTTCACGCCTAGGGTTCCGGCGATTTCCTCGTAGCTCATTCCTACGACGTCACAGAGCACCACTGCGACGCGGAAGTCAGGGCTCAAGTTGTCGAGGGCTTCCTGCAGGACAGGCGTCAGATTGTTCACGGTGTAGGCCTGTTCCGGCGTCATGTCGTTACCGGGGACGCGTTCATAATCCTCCGGCAATGCTTCCATCCTGATCGTCTGGCGATGGCGAACCATATCCAGGAACAGGTTTGTAGTAATGCGGTGTAGCCAGCCGCGGAACGTTCCAGCCTTGTAATGCTTGAGCGAGCGGAAGACACGCATGAAGGTTTCTTGGGTGAGGTCTTCTGCGTCTTGCTGGTTACCGCTGAGACGGAATGCAAGGCGATAGACGCTATCGGCGTGTTGCCGAACTAATTCTTCCCATGCTGGCATCTCCGCTAGGCCAGCATCAAAGGCGTCGGTCCCCACGAGTTCTTCATCTGTAGTGGCACTGTGCGCGTGAGCCACCTCCGCCGGTTCTGGGGCAGGCTCAGATGTAGGGCGCTCATTCGCTCGTGGGATGGTCATGCTTATATATTGTGCCGAACGTTTCTGCACATGGCCAATCAAAAGGTGTAAAAGCTCCTGTGAGTACGCTTCATCTCCCCCAACTGCAACTGTGGCCCCAGTTTTAGGCCGGTTCCGCGAGTGGCACGGCCCGCTTGACCCACTGCTGTTTACACTAGGCAGCGTGACTGATTCTGCTTTCAACGCTTTAGAAGAGCTTATCGCTACCACCGGATTGTCTGCGTCCGAGGATGCAGGAGATACCCCTGCAACGGGACCGCGCGCTGCGATGACCGTTGCCCGCGAGCACGCCACCGAATTCGGTTTGCATGCTCCTACCGAATCCGCCGGCGCTTTACTGCGCACTGTGGCTGCCGCGTGCCGCGCAGAGAAGTCCTCGGGTGTCATTGCTATTACCCCGGCGGCAGCAGTCGTGGCGTTGTATTTGGCTGAGGGCATTTCCGAAAAGCATTCGATTACATGCATCGATCCAGAGGTCGAGCACCAGAAGGCGGCCAAGTCCGCGATGCAGCAGGCTGGCTACGGCTCTGCGAAAGCGCGTTACCTGACCTCGCGTCCGCTGGATGTCTTGGGCCGTTTAGCCGCTGACAGCTACCACGTGATTTACGCCGATGTGGCGCCACTAGATATGCGCGCCACGTTCGATGCCTGTTGGCCGCTGCTCACACAGGGTGGGACAATTATCTTCGCTCATTCGCTTCTCGACGCCACGATCGCCGACGACAACCGCGTGGACCGAGACACCGTCGCCGCCCGAGACATGTTCGCTTTTGTCAACGGACTCGACCCGGAAGAACACGTTGTTACTCATCTGCCGATCGCTTCTGGCCTGACGCTTATCACGCGTCGGTAGGGCGTCGATAAGCCTCCATCCCGTTGCGCACTGTCGGTGCCGGCGGGATTTTCTTTTGGTGACTACTGTGGTGGCCATGGCACATGAAAACTTCCCACAGCAGAGGCATAGCATCTTCCAGAATTCACTCATGTCGGCGCTGTTGGATGGGATTTATGATGGCGAAATGACAGTCGGTGAACTGCTCGGGCACGGCAACTTCGGCATCGGAACTTTTGATGCCCTCGACGGCGAAATGATCGTCCTCGACGGGACCTGCTACCAGGTGCGCGGAGATGGTTCAGCGGAGGTTGCTAGTTTTGAGCAGAAGTCCCCTTTCACCGTCATGACGAACTTCGTCCCGCGTATTTCGGCAACGCCTCCGCCTGGCCTAAAACGCTCTGAGCTTTCGGAATTCATCGATTCCATGCAGCCGAGTGAAAACTTTATGTACGCTGTTCGCATAACCGGCACTTTTGCTGATGTGACCGTGCGAACGGTCACGAAGCAAGAAAAACCGTACCGGCCTATGGTGGAGGCAACTGGCGATGATGCCGAGCTGCATTTCACTGATGTTGCCGGGGTAATCGGCGGGTTCCGTACTCCTATCTATGAGAAAGGAATCGGGGTTCCTGGTTGCCACGTGCACTTTATCGATAGTGCGCGGTCCCGAGGCGGACATGTTCTGGACTTCACCCTCACCGAGGGCGTCGTAGAACTGTGCCCCGGAACGAACCTGGAGTTACATCTGCCGCTGACCACAGCCTTTGGTGCAGCGGACTTGTCTCCACAGGATTTGGATGACCAAATCCACCGCACAGAAGTGAAGAGTTAACTACCGTACGCCACGCTGACTAGTACACGAGAGGTCCCTACAATGCCATTTTCTACGCCCACGGAACCCTACCGTCCGGAACTGCATGTGACTGCAGAATCAGGTGTCCTCAACGCACCGGCAGGTATCCTCATCGACGGTTCTCGGTGGCATATTTTCCACCAATACCGCCCCCTGCACGACGCGCCATATACTCCGGAAACGACGGCACGGTGGGGCCACCAGGTTTCCGAAGGCAACGGGTTTAGTTGGGAAGAATGCGATGACGTACTTGCCCCCGAAGGCGGCGAGCTTCTTGTCCGCGCCGGGTCGGTAGTGTCCACGAAGGCTGGGAGTGCTCGCCTCTACTTCACGTCGGTAACCAAAGACGGTTGTTCGGTCCATCTCGCTGAAATTCCCGATTTGGAAGAAACTGCCGACGAAACCTCGGATGATTGCACCGCTGTGGCCCAGTCTGTGCGACGCATCGGGGCAGTTGTAGATAATTCCACACTCAATGCTGATGGTTCCGCGTCGGGCCTGAAGGACTTCCGCTCCCCGTGCGTCATCCCCGACTGGGCCAGCACAGATGACCGCGAAGAAGGCCACGAAGGCTGGCTGATGCTCGCCGTCACTGGGGATTCCGAACACCCCACACTGGCAATGGCCCACTCCGAAGACGGGCTTGATTGGACTATCGACGGCCCCCTCCACTTCTCCGGCACCTCCGGTCTGGAGGACGAGCAGCGCTTGGTCAGCCCTCGAATCTCGCGTCTGCGCGATGAAGTAGACGGCAAGATTTACGACGTCCTCCTCATCACCGTGGAGCGCGACGGCATCGACGTTTCCGGGTACCTTGTCGGACGCCTCGAAGGCACCGTGTTTGACGTAGTCCAGCCTTTTACCCGCGTTGACTACGGCCATGACTTCACCCGCCCGCGCACCGTCTACTACACCCCCGGATCTGCATCCCACGAAGACCGCCACGACCAGACAGCGCTCCTAGGTTTGGTCAACGGGGTTGGCCGCTACGACGACCCAGCACAACACCTCTCGCTGCAGAAGGAAGGCTGGGCCAATGCGCTCAGCCTGCCCCGTGTAGCCACTCTCCAGAACCAGTGCCTCTACCAAGTCCCAGCCCAGAAGCTTATCGACGAAGTCGCCCACACTTCCCACGCTCGTTCGTGGACAGGCGTCTGCGACATCCCCGAAGGCTCTGCCGTTGTCATCTCCTTGGTCGATGAAAACGGCAACATTGCTGCAACCGTCACTCACAAGGGCACCGTCCTGGAATTGGACCGCTCGATGAACCCGCACCACTCCGGCGACCCAGTAGCTACCGCTCCCCTATCCGAGGTGGACACCGATAGCCTGGGCATCATTGTGGACGGGTCAGTTGTGGAAGTCTTCGCCGACGGCGGTGCCGTGGCCATGGCAAGTCGCGTCTACATTGACGGCGAATGCACCGCACTCGAGGTCGATACCCAGGGCGAAGCCAGCATCATCAACTGTTTCGAGCGTTCCGGCCGCTCCCTGAACTCGCCCCAGAATAATTAAGCCAACGCTAGGCGCGTGATGGTGGCCCGAGCGGTCACCGTCATCGCCGCTGGCAAATCGGCAATCCGCTCGCGCAGGTCCTCAGGCTTAATGTGACGCGCTGAAGGGCTCATCCCGATTTGGGCTGCGATTGATTCCTGGTCCAGGTTCATCTCAAATTCAATGTGCTCGGGCTCGCCCACCGGCTTCAAGAAACCATCGGACTGCTCAATAAGGCGCTCTACCTTACCCTTTTCCACATCAATAATTCCCAGTGGTGCACGCAGTTCAGCAAGGTGGCCAGGGTCGGCAGTCAACACTACAACCTGACCGCCCGGCTTCAGGACGCGCGCAAATTCTTCGACGTTACGGGGCGCAAAGATCACGGTGATGACGTCTACGCTGTGGTCCCGAAGCGGGAGTTTCGCCCACGCATCAGCCACCACTGCTCCCACACGGGGATGGCACTTGGCCAAGTGTTTTGCCGCCGGTACAGAAACGTCGAGCCCTACACCTCGCGCCCCCACGATGGAGTCGAGTGTGTGTGAGAGATAGAAACCGGTACCCGCACCTACCTCGACGATGACGGGCGCTTCCACGTGGGGGTCTTCGGAATCGTCAAGAGCGGTCCCCACAACCTCCGTCACCTTCTCCACGAACGGGCCGAAGTGTCCCTTACCAAGGAATAATTCCCTATTCGCGATCATCTCGGGGTCATCGCCGGTAAATTTCAAGCCCTTACCGCTAGCAAGGGTGACGTACCCCTGACGGGCAACGTCGTAAGAATGCCCGCTTTCGGAAACGAGGCGGGCGAAATCATCTTCACCGTGTAGGGCGGTCAGATCAGTAGGGTCAGCAAGAACATCAATGATGTGGGACAGCATGTTTCTACCCTAGCCTGCAACCGACGTAGACAAAAAGAGACGTGGTTGCGTTTTCTCCCACATAGGAAAGAACGCAACCACGCGTTGAACCGTACGTTTATTAGGCTTCAGCAGCTTCGGTGAGCAATGCTCCCAATTCTCCGGCTTCCTCGTGCGTGAGTTCGATGACTAAGCGCCCGCCGCCATCCGAGGGGATACGCATAACGATCTTGCGATTTTCCTCGACAGCTTCCATCGGTCCGCTACCAGTACGTGGCTTCATCGCTGCCATGTGACCATGCTCCATTCCTGAAATTAATTCCTTGGGTTCAAGCTTTCTTAACCTATATTAGTCCTTTTTCTCAGATCATGCCCGTGGGTGTGTGCCACGGCTCACATCAAGTTGCTGAAATAGTTCCCCAATAAGAGCATCGACTTGGTCTTGCCGGTAACCGCGTGGCGCTACTTCCAACTGAACCGCCCCGATATTCCCGGCGCGCACGGCCGCCGCATTCGATTCGATGACTGCATGGTGATCATCGAGCTCTGGCAGCGCCTCACCGCGGCCAAAAATACTACCCCACGCCCAGGTCCCCACCAGGACCACAATAATTAATACACAGACCAGAACTACCCAGGACATCATGGGCTTTACAATACAGTGCCCAGCGCCGGCCGTTCGGGAAGGTCGCTGTCCCACACCCCGGCCCGCCCGAGGATTGTCTGGGCAATAGTCCTGGCCATGGGCGCAAGGTCCGCGAGGGGTTTGTTGCGGTGGCTTCGTTCGGGGAGGCGAACTTGGGTGATGGCGGCTGGTCCATGGGTGCGCGAGACGTCGATAAGCAATCCAGCTTCTACGCCATATCCTGAAACGAATGGCAGTTCCAGAGCAGCGGAGCGGCGTAGTGCGTATTCGCCGCCGAGGGGCTGGTCGATGGTAGCAAGCTCGGGGAAGTACATTCCTAACAATGGTTTTGCGGTGAGTTCGGTGACACGCCCGCCTTCGCCTGCTACTCCCCCGAGGGTGCGTGGGTAAGTTGCACGTGCCATGACGATGCCCGGTTCGGTGAAAGGGGCTGCGAGTGCGGTCACCATGCCCGGTTGTGGGGCGGTGAGATCGGCGTCCATGAAAACGACAACGTCACCGGTGGCGGCTGCGACTCCGCGCCAGAGGGATTCCCCTTTTCCTGGCTGAGTGGGGATTGCGGGCAAGATGTCGCGCCAGTTGAGGACGCTCGCCCCTGCTTCTTGTGCTTCAGCTGCGGTGCGATCGGTGGAATCGGCGTCGATGACGAGTATTTCGTGAGGAGAGTCGGCCCAGGCTGCTTTCACGACGTGTGCGACGGTTGCTTCCTCGTTGAGCGCGGGGATGATGACAGAAATTTTCACCTAGACGAGACCTCGCTGTGGTGCTAGAGGTGCGAGCTCACCCTGGATGGCGGCTGTCATTTTGAGGACGTCTGCGGTGTGTTCGACCTCGTGGACGCGAAACGCCGCAACCCCGCGCGCCGCGCACCACGCGGTGGCTGCCAACGTGCCGTTGACGCGCTTTTCCAGGGGCTGGTTCAACGTTTCGCCCACGAAGTCCTTGTTCGACAATGCCATGAGGACCGGCCAACCGGTTGCTACGAGCTCGTCGACGCGGCGCAGCAGCTCGATGGAATGAAAGGTGTTCTTGCCGAAGTCGTGGGTGGGGTCGATAAACACCAGGTCTTCCGGGACTCCGCAGGTGACAGCGCGTTCGGCCAAGGCAGTGGTTTCGGTGATGACGTCTGCTACGACGTCGTCGTAATGCACTCGGTGCGGCCGAGTGCGCGGTATAGCACCTCCCGTGTGCGAGCAGACGTACCCCACGTGGTGTGTGCCGGCGACCTCGACGAGTTCGGGGTCGGCACCCGCCCACGTGTCGTTAATGAGCCCAGCTCCTGCAGCGATTGCATGCTCCGCGACGGCGGCTCGCCACGTGTCCACGGAGACGGTGACCTCCGGGTAGCGTTCGTGCACTGCCTTAATGAGTGGCACTACACGCTCGATTTCCATTTCGAGCGTGACTTCTTCGCCGGGGCCGGCTTTGACGCCGCCGACGTCGATAATGCTTGCTCCTGCGGCGACGATTGCATCCACCCGCGCGAGTGCGGCGTCGTCGGTGAAAGTAGCGCCTTTGTCATAGAAGGAATCCGGCGTCCTATTGACGATCCCCATGATTGCTGGGACCTGCGCGCGCCAGTCGGTCCAATGCTCGGTGTATCCCATTAGCGCTGGACCTCAGCATCGCCTTCCTGGGCATGCTTATCGACGACATACTGCACCGCTTCCTCCACTGAATCAGTGAGCAAGAAGAGTTCCACATCGCGCGCTGCAATCATGCCTTCTGCGACCAAGATATCGTGCATCCAGTCCACCAATGGGCCCCAGAACTTCGTTCCTAAGAGAACAATCGGATGGTCGGTGACCTTGCCGGTCTGAACCATGCACAGGGTTTCAAAGAGTTCGTCGAGCGTGCCCATTCCGCCGGGCAGGCAGATGAAGGCCTGGGAGTACTTCAAAAACATGGTCTTGCGGACAAAGAAGTACCGGAAGTTGACGCCAAGATCTACCCAGTCGTTGATGCGTTGCTCGTGCGGGAGTTCAATGCCTAGCCCTACGGAAAGTCCGTCTGCTTGGGACGCACCCCGGTTAGGCGCTTCCATCAGGCCTGGGCCTCCGCCAGTAATTACTGCATAACCGGCTTCAGCGAGACGGCGCCCCAGTTCTAGTCCCCATTCGTAATACGGGTTGCCCTCACGGATTCGAGCGGAACCGAAAACGCTGACGGCCTTAGGAAGATCAGCGAGCGCGTCGAAACCTGCGACGAATTCGCTTTGGATGCGCAAGATGCGCCATGGGTCGGCATGGATCCAATCGTGATCCGCTGGCATTTCTAGGAGGCGCTGGTCGTAGGTGGAGGTTTGCCCGCCGCTATCGCGCAACAGGACGGGACCGCGTAAGAATCGGCGCTCAGTATCTTCGCCTGCCGTAGTATCCGGCGTTGCTGCAGAATCGTTCCTCACCTGTTTGTCCATGCACTAAAACCTACCCACCTGCCCATAATTTTGCTCAGTTGGCCTTCCCTTTGGGATATGCACCACACCCGCGTACTAGAGTGTGCAACTATGCAACCACGCCGCGCCTCATCATTAAATCCAGGCATCGACCACAGCCTGGATAAACAAAACAGCACGCCAGGAACCGATTCACCGGCTGCAGGCCTAGGCCACGGACTGCGCACCCGACACCTCACCATGATGGGGTTGGGCTCCGCTATTGGCGCCGGGCTCTTTTTGGGCACTGGCGTCGGTATCCGTGCCGCCGGCCCAGCGGTGATTCTGGCCTACCTTATTACAGGCATCATCACCGTATTGATCATGCGGATGCTGGGCGAAATGGTCGCCGCTCGCCCGTCGTCTGGTTCCTTCTCTCAGTACGCGCACTCGGCCTTTGGCCCGTGGGCTGGATTCTCTGTGGGCTGGCTGTACTGGTTCATGATGGTCATGATCATGGGTGCTGAGATGACCGGTGCCGCCGCCATGATGGGCGCATGGTTCGGGGTTGCCCCCTGGGTCCCTGCGCTAATCTGCGTATCGGTTTTGGCGTTGGTCAACCTGATTTCTGTGCGCGGTTTCGGTGAGTTCGAATTTTGGTTCGCCTTCGTCAAAGTCGCCGTCATTATCGGCTTCCTTATTATTGGTATTCTCCTTATATTTGGGCTTCTTCCAGGCCATGAGTTCGTGGGCACTACGTTCTTCCTCAGCGAGGGGTTCATGCCCAATGGCATTTCCGGCGTTGCGGCAGGCCTGCTAGCAGTCGCGTTTGCTTTCGGCGGCATCGAATTGGTCACCATCGCAGCTGCCGAGTCGGAGGATCCCGAGCGTTCCATCCACACCGCGGTTAATTCCATCATCTGGCGCATCGGCGTGTTTTACATCGGATCCGTCCTGGTCATCACGTTCCTTCTGCCCTACGCAGAGATCCAGGGCGCTAATTCCGCCGCCGAATCTCCCTTCACAATGGTCCTAGAAAAAGCAGGCATCCCGGGTGTTACCGGCATCATGGAAGTGGTCATCGTGATGGCCCTGCTGTCCGCTTTCAACGCCCAGCTCTACGGCTGCTCCCGCCTCCTGTTCTCCCTGTCCGAGCAGCGCAACGCTCCCCGCTTCTTCCTGAAGACGAACCACCGTGGGGTCCCGACCCGCAGCGTCTGGTTGGCGGTCATCATGGCATTCCTGTCCGTCGGCTTGCAGTGGCTCAACCCATCAGGTCTTTTGGACTTTCTGCTCAACGCGGTCGGTGGCTGCTTGGTCGTCATCTGGATCAGCATCATCGCTTCCTATCTGAAACTGCACCCGCAGCTCGAAGCCAACGGCGAAATCACCCACGTGCGCATGTGGGGTTGGCCGTGGTTGGCGTGGGCTACTCTGCTCGGCGTTCTAGGAATCGTGGCATTGATGCTTGCCGACGACGCCGCCCGCGCCCAAGTCGTCGCAGTCGTGGTTATCTGCGCCATCATTCTCGTACTCGCGGGGGTAACCTCTTTTACCCAGAGGAAACGCTTAGAATAAATTAAATGCCCATATTGCGAAATCGCAATCTCACTATGTACTACGCCGTGCACGGCACCGAGGAATAGGTGACGTGCACGGCACCCGTGAAGGGACGACCATGACAACACCAAGCACCGAACGCTTGAGCAGTGGACTGAAAACCCGCCACCTGACCATGATGGGCCTGGGCTCCGCTATTGGCGCCGGCCTGTTCCTCGGCACAGGCGTCGGTATCCGCGCCGCGGGCCCCGCGGTCCTCATCGCGTATGTCATCGCCGGAGTGGTGGTGATGGCCATCATGCAGATGCTCGGCGAAATGAGCGCATCACGCCCTGCATCTGGCGCATTCTCTACCTACGCCCGCATGGCTTTTGGGCACTGGGCGGGCTTTTCCATGGGTTGGCTCTATTGGTTCATGCTCATCATGGTTCTGGGCGCAGAAATGACTGGCGCAGCAGCCATCATGGGCGCGTGGTTCGGGGTTGATCCCTGGATCCCCGCCCTGGTGTGCGTTGTTTTCTTCGCTGTCGTGAACCTGCTGCGGGTCAGCGGCTTCGGCGAATTCGAGTTCTGGTTCTCCTTCATCAAGGTGGCCGTGATCATTGGCTTCCTTATCATCGGCGTCCTGCTCATCTTCGGCCTGCTGCCTGGCCACCCATTCGTCGGCACCCAGCACTTTCTCGACGAAGGCTTCATGCCGAACGGATGGCCGGGAATGGCTGCTGGCCTGTTGGCCGTTGCTTTCGCGTTCGGTGGCATTGAAATCGTGACAATTGCTGCGGCCGAATCGGAGGATCCAGAGCGTTCCATCCGTGTTGCAGTTCGTTCGGTGATTTGGCGCATCGGCATCTTCTACATTGGTTCTGTGCTCGTCATGACGTTCCTTCTCCCCTACTCAGAGATTGACGGCGCCGACACCGCAGCTGAATCGCCATTCACCCAAGTCCTTGCCATGGCGAACCTCCCCGGAGTGGTTGGCTTCATGGAGGCCGTCATCGTGCTTTCGCTGCTTTCTGCGTTCAACGCACAGATTTACGCTTCATCACGCCTGTGCTATTCGCTAGCACTCAAATCGGATGCGCCCAAGGCGTTCCGCAAGATCACAAAAGACAACGTCCCGTTCAATGCCGTTTTACTGTCCATGGTCATGGCGTTCGTCTCCGTGGGGTTGCAGTGGTGGAATCCGCCAGGACTCCTGGACTTCCTGCTGAATTCGGTAGGCGGCATCATGATCGTTGTCTGGCTCATGATTGCGTCCAGCTACCTCAAACTGCACCCCGAGCTCATCGCATCGGGTGAACTCAGCGAAGTGCGCGTTAAAGGCTACCCCTGGGTGCCGTGGGCCTCTATCGTGGCGTTGCTGGCACTCGTGGTTCTCATGTTCTTCGACGATTCCGCACGAGCCCAGATTCTCTCCGTTGCCGTCCTATGCGTTGTCTTGTTCGTCCTATCTGTTATCGTCAAGGCTTTTAATGCACGGAAGTCACCTGAGCAGAAAGTAAGCAAGTAAATGTCATCCCCTTCTTCCACTTCTGCCGGCACAGCCCCGGAGACTGAATTAGGCAACGGGCTGAAAACCCGGCATCTGACCATGATGGGCCTAGGCTCCGCCATCGGTGCCGGCCTCTTCCTCGGCACCGGGGTGGGAATCCGTGCTGCAGGGCCCGCTGTTTTGCTCGCATACATCATCGCTGGCGTCGTTGTCATGGTCGTCATGCAGATGCTGGGCGAAATGGGTGCCGCGCGCCCATCGTCGGGTTCGTTTGCGTCGTTTGCGCGCATGGCCTTCGGCCCCACAGCGGGCATGGTCATCGGTTGGCTGTTCTGGTTCATGCTCATCATGGTCATGGGCGCAGAAATGACGGGAGCGTCCGCAATCGTGGGCGCCTGGTTCGGGGTCGATCCCTGGATACCGGCCGTCATCTTCGTGGTGTTCTTCGCCGTAGTGAACTTCGCGCAGGTACGGGGTTTCGGCGAATTTGAGTTCTGGTTCTCCTTCATTAAGGTGGCCGTGATTATCGGATTCCTGCTTATCGGCGTGTTGCTGATCTTCGGGCTTCTTCCGGGCCACGAGTACGTGGGCACCACAAACTTCCTCAGCGCCGGTTTTATGCCTAACGGGTGGGCTGGGGTTGCCAGTGCACTGTTGGCGGTGGCGTTCGCTTTCGGTGGCATCGAAATTGTTACAATCGCCGCCGCAGAGTCGGAGAATCCGCAGAAATCGATTCGCACCGCAACACGTTCGGTAATCTGGCGCATCGGTGCTTTCTACATCGGTTCCGTCCTCGTCATGACGTTCCTCCTGCCCTACTCCGCCATCAGCGGTGCAGACACCGCAGCCGAATCGCCCTTCACCCAGGTCCTCGAAATGGCGAATATCCCCGGTGTCGTGGGCATTATGGAAACCGTCATCGTGGTCTCACTGCTCTCGGCGTTCAATGCGCAGGTGTACGCGTCTTCGCGCATGTGCCACTCATTGGCTGTCGACGGCGACGCTCCCCGCTTCTTCCGCAAGGTCAACAAAGATCACGTGCCCACCAACGCAGTCATGCTCTCTATGATCATGGCATTCGCCTCCGTGGGGCTGCAGTGGTGGAACCCTCCGGGGCTACTGGACTTCCTGCTTAATGCTGTTGGCGGCGTTCTGATCGTGCTGTGGCTCGTTGTTGCCGCCAGTTACCTCAAACTCCACCCGGAGATGGTGGCACGCGGTGAGCTCGGGTCCGTCAAGATGGGTGGTTACCCGTGGCTGCCCATCGGCGCGATCATCGCTCTGCTGGGCTTCGTCGGATTGATGGCAACCGAGTCAGATACTCGAAATCAGCTCATCGCGGTGGCGCTCATGACCATCTTGTTGACCGTGATCGCAGCGATCCGCAACCAGTTCCGCAAAAAAGAGACCGCGTAGCGCGTCGCCACTGCGCAATCAGGCCGTCCCCGTTTTCCACGGGGACGGCCTGATTTTCTTTTTCGCGTGGCGCGGGAGGTAGCCGTCGAGAAGCTTAGTGCTGCACCGGCGGCTGCTCATCGACGATCGTCGCAGTGTCCACGTTGCGTGCAGCCGGTGAGCGGAAGGTCCACAGTTTATTGATGATAAAGTTCACCGGCATCGCCACCACGATCGAAATGGCGGTCGCCCAGTAGAACATGGTGCGGAAACCGGTGGAGTCGTCGAAGATAACCGGCGACAGGGAAATCGGCGAATTTTGGTTCATCAGGAGCGTCATCACGATCTGGCTGACGATGAACGCGCCAACCCCGGTGAGCAGGAACGGGAAGAAGCCACGCCACCAACTGCGCGTCGTTGCATTCTTGAACGTCCACATGCGGTTGAGCTGATAATTCCACGTGTTGGCAACCAAAAATGCGATTGTCACGAACACGTGATACCAGCGCACATGGAACTGGGAGCCCAAAATATTCATGAACGCATCATGCTCGGAGACACCCCAGCCCCACTCCGCAATCTTCTTCGACAGCGCCGCGACGACCAAGTTCACGATAGTCCCCGAACCTCCAACAATCCCGAACTGGATAAATTGTCGGAGGTTTGCGGTAAAACGCGCAGAGGATGTCTTCGAATCGGCCACGGGAATCCTGTCGTCTTGGCGGCTAAGGCATTATCCCGGCCATTTTAGTCCTGAGTAGACGGCCGGCGAAATCTATGTAGCACACCAGTAAACGGATCTTTAAATTCTAGCCCGCACGCGAAAAGACGCAGCGGGATCTGAAAGTCGTCCCACGGCCGCGGCCGGCTCACCGGGTAAGTGTCATCCCCGATAATAGGCGCGCCCAGCCAGTTCAACGTGGCACGAATCTGATGAGTAAACCCCGTCTGCGGATACACGTTCACCCACGCCCCTCGCCCGCGCACAATTGTGGTACGCGTTCGCTTACCTGCCCCGACTTCCACTTGGCGCTCACCCCGAACAGTACGCAGCGGGATACTTACATCCGTAAAGGGCGCCAGCACCTCCGGGTGGTGAACCTCAGCTCGGTACCATTTCTGCACTTTCCCATGAGCGAAAAGTTGCTGGTAAGCCGCACGATCTTGGGGTTTGCGGACGCACAACACCAAGCCCGCGGTCAAGCGATCCAAGCGGTGCGCCGGCACAATCGTGTCCTGGCCAAACTCACGACGCAACCGGGTCTGCACAGTGTTGACCACAAATCGCCCATTAGAGGTCGTGGGCAAGAAATGCGGCTTATCGACGACCACAATCCGCTCATCGGCATACACAACTCGATGCTGAAACGGGATCGTGGGCTCCGGATCAAGCACCGGGTAAAACCAAGCAGGCTGCGGTTTACTCAAGCGCGTCCCGGGCGGAATCGTCTCACCGAACACGAAATCCCCGTCGCCCGATTGCCCAGCCACGTACGTGTGGTGGCTATCGACGACGCCGCGTAAGACTACGCGGCGCGGTGAAACCCCGTCCCGGGGAGGGATCGGGGCTGGTCCAACGGCCACTACCTATCCAAGGCGCGCAGCCAGCTGTGCGAAGGCCTCATCGGGGGCGCTCAAAGCTGCTCGAATGTGCTTCTCCCCCGTCGGACCGTAGAAAGTACCGGGTGCGACGAGCACGCCACGTTCAGCCAACCAGCGGACAGACTCAGCGGCTTCCTCCCCGCGCGTGGCCCAGATATACATGCCAGCTTCCGAGTGATCAATCTGGAAACCGGCGTTGGTCAGAGCTTCCATGAGAAGGACGCGCCGGTTGGCGTACGTCAATCGCTGCAAACGTTCGTGAATATCGTCTTCCAACGCCGCGACCATGGCCGACTGGATGGGGCCGGGCACGCTGAGGCCCGCGTGCTTGCGCGCTAGGGTCAAGCGGGCGATAAGGTCAGGGTCACCAGCTAACCAGCCGGCACGATAGCTTGCCATGTTCGATGTCTTCGACAAGGAGTTCACAGCAATCAAGCCGGTGAGGTCTCCATCAGTAACGCTGTCATGCAAAAGCGACACCGGCGGATTATCGTCATCCCAGCCCAAGCCCAGATAGCACTCGTCGGAAACAACGATTGCGCCACGCTCGCGGGCAGAATGCACGATGCTGCGCAACCGCTCCACGCTGAGAACCTCGCCAGTAGGGTTACACGGCGAGTTCAGGAACACCAGGTCCGCTGTTTCCGTGCGCTGCGACGTGGCACCGGCGATGCGAGCTGCGACGTCATACGTGGGGTAAGCAAGTTCTGGAATACCGATTGTCCATGCGGAATCCGCCCCCAAGAACAGTGGCATGAGGGCGATGGCTTCCTTCGTCCCCACCACGGGAAGGACCGCCTGCGCCTCGTACTCAAAGCGGCGCTGGGCAGCGGTCACGATGGCGTCGCGAAGCACATCAGTGCCCTCCGTCGACGGGTAACCCGGCGCAGCTGCAGCCTCCGCCAAAGCAAGCTGGATTCCCGGGGCAACATCGTCGACGGGGGAACCGATGGATAAATCGATGATGCCGTCGGGATGCGCCGCGGCGTGTTCCCTAGCTTTCGTCAGCGAATCCCAGGGAAAATCCGGAAGATCCAGCATTCTTAGTCCTGGTTCTGCGGTGGCAGCGCAGCAACAAATGGGTGATCAAAGTCGTATGGGCCTTCGCCAGCGGCCCCACCTGGGGAGCCGAGATCATCGAAGAAACCAACGTTTGCGTCGTAGTAGTCTGACCACTCCTCGGGCAGATCATCTTCGTAAAAGATTGCTTCTACCGGGCATGCTGGTTCGCAAGCACCACAGTCGACGCATTCATCAGGGTGAATGTACAAGCTGCGCTTGCCTTCATAAATGCAATCTACGGGGCACTCCTCAACGCATGCGCGGTCCATGACATCCACACACGGCTGAGCAATAACATACGTCATACCAGCTCAAACTCTCCTCTGAAATACTCTTAAACTATTCTCCGCCCGCGACATCTTCGGGTGCCAGGGCAGCATCCGCAAAGACACTGCCACCCAGGTCCACGCCGGGACGTCATCGGGTTCCTATTATGTCATTGACGTCGCAACAAAGGCCAGACGCCTCCGACGATGCCACAGAAAAATAATCCTACTCCGCGCGCCGAAGCCACTACCCATTGATCACCCATGGCCGGCCCAATGACCGCCATGAGCAGAAAACCCGCTGTCCACACGCCCAACGGAAGCAATACAATACCCGTACGCTTCGTCCACAGCATAGCGGTGCGGGTAAAAACATAGTTGAATCCGAGCGCGAAAAAAATAGTTACAGGTAGCGCCAGCGCCGTACCATTAGGCAGCTGGACACGTGCGCCCAAGTACATTACTTCCAAGAACATGGATAGCAAAGCCCCCACGGAGAGCCACACGAGCGCACCGACGGCTTCCCCACGGCTGAAATCGGTACGCACCCACCGCTGAGGAGTAGATTCCTCTACCACGTAAGACCGGCCATAATGTCAGAAGCGCCGACAGGAAACGCGGTACCTGCACCCAACTGCGCGTACTCAGTCCGCATCACTGGCTGAGTTATCAGGTTCGACAATGCGAACACCGCAGCGCATTCAGCGGTCGATTTCACGCCCGCATATGCGGCTTCGGGATTGGTAGCACTCACGGTGCCGTCGGCTACCCAAATCTGCGTCGGGTGCGCCCGCATCGCCTCAAGACGGGCTGCGAGGTCCTGGTCACTGAGCTCAACTTCAATATCCCAGGAATCAACAACAGCCAGTTCGCCAGTTTCAGGCATCCGCCAGCCGCGTGGCACCTCAGTAATATCTGCTAGCGCAGCAGCAGTGTGGGCGGCAGAATTCACCGACCAGACGATGCGCTGGATCCCACTTTCCTCGGCTGCGGCATGCGTAATCCGGTGGGCCTGGATGTGGTCAGGATGCCCGTAGCCCCCATCAGGGCCGTATGTCAGGACCAACTGTGGGCGGATCCGCTCGAATACCTCACGAAGAGCTGCAGTTGCCTCCTCACCGCAGTTCACAAAGGCGCGGGGATGCTCCGCTGAAGGGCTACCCACCATTCCGGAATCGCGGAAAGCGCCAGCGCGACGAAGATGTTCTCCCCGCACTCCGAGAGCCGCCAGAGAATGCTGCAGTTCAGCGATTCGGAAGCCGCCTAACTGGTCTGCTTCGTCGGCAACCAAACCAGAATACGGCGCACCAATCACCTCGCCTTGCTCACCTAAAGTACAGGTCACGACGGTGACTTCTGCGCCGCGGGACGCGAGTTGAGCCAGAATTCCGCCACCAAACAGGGCTTCATCGTCAGGGTGTGCATGCACTGCGACGACGCGCGCTCCCACGAGATCACGAGTTACCATAATTTATCGTTTCTCCTTTTTCTGGTCTGGTGCAGACTCCGCCGTGGTTGGTGTGGAGGTCAGTAAATCTGCCCGGCGCCACGTGGCGGCCGTAGAAATGCCCGCGTTCCAATCCTGCAACTTATCTGCTGGGCCTACGATTGTATCGCCTAACACCAGCAACCTGGTTTCTTCCACCACAGGCAGATGAATGAACTGGGAACGCTCAGTGTCTGCTACGGCCGTCCGGAAGTCTGCCGAGCGCTCCGGATGAGCAAACGCCTCCGCAGCTGCCGTGGTCAGGTCCTTCTCACAGTGGCCGGAGATATTCGCGCCAAACGGTTTACCATCAGTGCAGCCATACCTACTTGCTAATCCCACATCAGAGGCGCGGGCATCTTGCCAGCTCAGGACGATGTCGGCCACCGGATCACCTGCAGCGCGACGCGCAACGATCGTCGCCATATCAACAGAAACGACCTGTGCCGGGATACTGTGCGACCCCAGCTGGTCAACCACAACACGCGCGCTCGCTGATGCAACAGGATCGGCAGGATCAGCTGCGACACGCACCGCCCCTACCTGCTGCACAGCTGCCGAAAGGACACCAGCGGACTCATGCTCACGGACATGAGAAGGTACCTCGGGGATCGAAAGATCGGCTCTTCTTCCTGTCCCGAGGGCTGCAACCTGGGGGACGTCGATAAGCGCGAAAAGATCTGCCCGCTTATCTGCAGAGTTCAGCAGCGGAGAATCCACCTGCGTGATGAGATTTAATTGACGCCCAGTATTGAGGGTGCGCACCTGAGCCGACGGCATGAGCGTATAGGATTCCTTCGATGTTTCAGACGGTGCGACGTCAATGAAGCTCAGCTGGCCAGTGCGTAGTTGATCCGTACCATCCGCGGTGCGCCGAATCGCGCGGAAGTTAATGATCTCCGTCTTCGCGGGTTCCCCGCCCCAGAAACGGTCATTGCGGGCGATAGTGACGATTCCGCGGGCAGTATCAGCATCCCGAATCATGTACCGCCCCGCCGAAGCCGGGATCCCATTAGCCAGCGCGGTCGCGAAATTACCACCTTGCAGCAAGTGCGCAGGCAGTAAATTGTGGAAAAGCTGGTTCCACTGGGCAACCCGTGTGGTGAAGTCCACCTCCACGGTCTTTCCACCGCCGGAAAGCCGAACTGCACCGATGGAGGTATATCCGGCTTGGTCAATGACCCCGTCGGTGGACGAAAGCGCCCGCCACAGGTACTGGAAATCGTTACCCGACACGGGCGTGCCATCGGACCATTGTGCGGCTGGAACAATCTGGTAGCGCACAGTTTGGGCATACCCGTCGCGCGGGGCGATCTCCTCCGCGGATTCGAGCAGGTCCTTATTCAACTCCAGCTCCGGACCGCCGTTGACCGGTACGAAGGCTGAGGGCAAAACCAGCGCCGCCAGCGAGTCTACGAATGCGCACGAATCTGCGATGAGGTGCGGGTTAAAACCGTTACGTACACCGTCGACACCAGCGGAAATCTCGGTACGCACCGGGGCGGTTGTTGTGGTGGGGGTCGTCGTCACCGTCTGGGTTGCGCGTTCCGGTGTGATGTCCTCCACGGGCGGCGGACCGGGGTTAGCGGCGCACGAAGCCAGAAGCCCGCCGGTGACCAAAACCGTTAGGACACTGCTGTATCTTCTAGGTTTCTGCGCCACGGGCGGGCTCCTTCTGCACTGAAAGTTTTACTTGTTACGTGCCTTCTCCCGGGAACGTGCGCGAGCACGCTCGGTGGCATCGAGAATCAGTTTACGCACGCGCAGAACATCCGGTGCAACCTCGACGCATTCGTCCGCGCCACAGAATTCCATGGCCTCGTCCAGGCTCAGAGAGCGAGCCTTCGCCAGGGTGACGGTGGTATCGGCGGATGCTGCGCGCATGTTGGTCAGCTTCTTTTCCTTAGTGACGTTGACATCCATGTCCTCGTCACGGTTGTTCTGGCCGACGACCATGCCCTCGTACGTATCGGTGCCGGGCTCAACAAAGAAGGAACCACGGTCAGACAGGTTCTGCAGCGCGTACGCGGTGACCTGGCCAGAACGGTCAGCAACCAGGGAGCCGGATGCGCGGCCCTTGATCTCACCAGCCCATTCGCCGAGGCCGTCGGAGTACGAGTTTGCGATACCAGTGCCGTGGGTTTCGGTCATGAAAGTGGTACGGAAGGAAATCAGGCCACGTGCCGGGACGCGGTATTCCATGCGCACCCAGTCGGAACCTGGGGCGTTGCCCATGGACAACATGGTGCCCTTGCGGGCAGCCATGAGCTGAGTGATGTTGCCCTGGTATTCAGACGGGGCGTCAATAACCATGATTTCGTATGGTTCGTGCAGCTTGCCGTCGATCATCTGGGTGACAACCTGTGGCTTGCCGACGGTCAGCTCGAAGCCTTCACGGCGCATGGTCTCAATGAGAACGGACAGCGCCATCTCGCCACGACCCTGAACTTCCCATGCGTCTGGGCGTTCAGTCGGCAGGACACGCAGGGACACGTTACCGATCAATTCTTGATCCAGACGGGCCTTGACCATACGCGCGGTCAACTTATCGCCACCGCCACGGCCAGCCATCGGAGAGGTGTTCACACCGATGGTCATGGAGATTGCTGGTGGGTCAACCTGGATGCGTGGCAGGGCGACCGGGTTTTCGGCGTCTGCGAGGGTGTCGCCAATCATGATTTCATCGATACCAGAGATGGCAGCGATGTCACCTGCGATAACTTCCTGGGCAGGGACACGCTCAACGCCTTCGGTGCGCAGTAGCTCGGCGATGCGCACGTTCTTGACGTGCTGGTTGCCTTCGTCGTCGTAGTGGATCCACGCGACGGTCTGCCCCTTGCGCAGGACACCTGCGTGAACGCGAACGAGTGCGATACGGCCCAGGAAGGAGCTGGAGTCCAGGTTGGTCACGTGCGCCTGCAGTGGGCTATCGACCTCGGCGGTCGGCTCCGGCAGGACGTTGTAGATGACGTCGAACAGCGGCTGCAGGTCCTCGCTATCAGGCAGGTTGCCGTTGCCTGGGTTCTCGGTGGATGCGCGGCCTGCACGGCCGGATGCGTAGAGGACGGGCAGGTCAAGCAGCTGCTCTGCGGCTTCGGCTGCCTCTGGGTCGTCCAGGCCTGCGCCAAGCTCCAGGAGGAGGTCTTGTGCTTCTTCCACGACTTCGTCGATACGCGCGTCAGGGCGGTCGGTCTTGTTCACCAGGATGATTACGGGCATCTTGGCTTCCAGAGCCTTGGTGAGCACAAAGCGGGTCTGCGGTAGTGGACCTTCGGAGGCATCGATAAGCAGCACAACACCATCGACCATGGACAGTGCGCGCTCGACCTCGCCGCCGAAGTCAGCGTGACCGGGGGTGTCGATGACGTTAATAATGAGGTCGGAGCCGTCCTTGCCCAGACCTTTGCGGTGGATGGCGGTGTTCTTCGCCAGGATGGTGATGCCCTTTTCCTTTTCCAGGTCACCGGAGTCCATCACGCGGTCGGCCACTTCACCGTGGTCGCCGAAGACGCCGGACTGTTCCAGCATGGCGTTGACCAGGGTGGTCTTGCCATGGTCGACGTGGGCGACGATGGCAACGTTTCGAAACTCAGGATGGGACACGAGTGGGGTACTCCTCATTTGGGCAAAAAATATAGAACGCCTGAACACACTACTCTTTTTGCCCTCTGCGTGCACCTTATGGGGTAGCCGAAGTGACTTGGATGCTTCACGACGTCACCATCCCGCGCGTTACCTTCAATTCCGTAGGGTGCGCACCGGCATGTAACGAAATGGTTACGGCCGGAAGATATAAAGGTTAAGGAGTCAGATGAAGATTCGTCATGTACCGCTAGGCCGGCTTCGGTGGAGCGTACGGCCACGGTTTTCATCTTGACAGCCAAACAAAAGCGATTACTGTTAATTAAGTTAACAGTGTTAAAGCTGTTATTTATGTTGCATATGTGACGATGTGTTTGTGGAGGACGACCTGAACGTGGCACGCCAACTAGTCCAGCGCACCGCTATAGCCTGCGCCGCGGCTGCTCTGACCGCAGCCCTACCCCTGAGCGGCGGTGTCGCCCACGCACAGCCGGCAAGCTCACAGAACACAGGCAGCTCCGTAACGGCCCCCTCCACAGGCGACGTCCTCGCCGGTACCGTCAACTCGGTCCGGGCGCACAACCAGGCCGTGGGCAAGCTCCTACCCACCGATGGTTTAGGCCGCCCGAACGCGCAGGCGCTCGCCGCAGCGGAGTCTTTCGCGAACCAGCCCTGGATCCCGCACGAAGTCCGCAGCACAATTCTTGCAGCAGTGCAATTCTTCCGCACACCAGCACCGTCTGAATCACCACTGGCCCTGCCTACCGATGGCCCGGCTATTACCCAGTTCTATTGGCCGTCAATTTCTGGCCAGTGCATCGGTGGCCAGCACGCTTCCGTCGGCACGGCGATCGCGGTCCCCGGACCAGCCGAAATCCCGGCCCCGGGAGCCGCTGCAGGAGAAACAGCATTCCTCTTCACCGCGTTGGGCACAGCTCCCGCGACGGACAATCAAGGCGCCATGACCGTGCAGTGGTTTAACCTGAATACCCTGCAGCAAGGCGTGACCGCACTCCACAACAACGGCATCAACCCAGACGGCCCCGCAACGATTTCGGGCACCGCCCGCACCGGGAAAGGAACTGTCGTAGCACTTGTGCGCGGCACAGTAAACACCGAAGACGGGCCGTGCACCTACTTCCCTACCGCCACGATTGTGGATGTGAAGTAACCATGGTTGATACGCACCCCACCAAGTGTGAGACGTTCGATCTCAACGAGAAGATCAACGTGGACCCCAAGGGCTTCGAGCGCGCCGTCGATTCCTACGAGGTCACGGATTTTGGCCTGTACATGGCTCGTGGCGCCGACCACCCGGAGTTCGGCTACTTGGAATCTTGGCTCCTGCCAGCGGTAGGTTTGCGCGCAAATATCTTCCACTACCGGGAAGGCCACGAACGCCGCCAGGACTATTACTTTGATGTCGCCGACATCACGGTAGATGGTTCAGTCTGGAACACGCGTGATCTGTACGTGGACCTCATTTCCCTGACCGGGGAGCCCCTCGAGGTCGTGGATATTGACGAGCTGTCCGCCGCTACCTCAGCGGGCCTGATCACCGCGGAGGATGCTGAACGTGCCATCTACACGACGTTGCGCGCGGTCGAAGGCATCACCCGCGCTGATGATGATGCGATGAAGTGGCTTTCCCTCCAGGGCCTGGATATTTCGTGGGCGGATAACGTCACGCTGGCCCCAGCTGGCGCCTAGTGCTGAGGGGTACCCCTGAGCACTAGGTTTAGCTTTCGAGGTCTGCGACCGTAAACGTGGAGTGTGGCTCCTCCCCGCGTTCCCGCCACGAAACCTCGAGTTCATCTTTCTTGCCAAAGCGCAGCAGGTGCACAGCCACAACTTTTTCTACCGTGTGCCCATTTTCAGCGTCCGCTGCCTCCACGTGCATGAGTAGTGTCCCTTCGCTGGCAACGAGCGTGACATCGCCAAATACGCCGCGTTCTGCGAGTGCGAAGGATAGGTTTCCGCGCTCGGCTTCGGCATCCCATTCGGCGTCAATCTTGCGCGCGAAGTGCGAAACCAGCTGCTTTCCGTACCGTCCAGGACGGTCGGTTGTGACACGAGCACTAGAAAAATAAGTCATGCCTAAGCAGTGTAACAAAGAATGATAGGCGTCCTGTTTCCCGTCGTCGGAACACTAGACTTGCAGGATATGACAGTACAATCCGAACTTCCTACCCCGCTTATCGACGCCACCGACACCGCACTTCTCATTGAAGGCGGTGGGATGCGCTGCTCATACACCGCAGCAGCAGTTGATTACCTGATGGGTAACGGGGTCCAGTTCGGCTGGGTCGGCGGGATCTCCGGCGGGGCATCGCACTCGGTCTCGTACCTGTCTGGGGAGCGTGATCGGGTCCGCAACAACTTCGTTGACTTTGCCGCCGACCCTAACTTTGGTGGCGTCACGTCGCTGCTGCGTGGGAGGGGTTATTTCAACGCCGAATATATTTACGGGCGCGCTCCCGAACTGAATATTCCGCGACCTTTCGACTACCAGGCGGTGATGGACAATCCTGCCCAACTGTGCGTGACTGCGGTAGATATCCACACTGGCGCGCCCTATTACTGGACTAAAGAGGACATATCGGGCACGGCGGACCTGATGCTCAAGGTCCGCGCTTCCTCGACGCTGCCCTTTCTCATGCCTATTCCTACCGTGGACGGTAAGCAGTTTATCGACGGCGCCCTGGGTCCTTCCGGCGGAATCCCTCTCGAAGCTGCACAGGCTGCTGGCTTCACCAAGTTCTTTGTATTACTGACGCGCCCACGGGGATTTAGGAAAACTCCTTTGGAGCACACGCGTGCTTTGCGTCGAGTACTGCGCCGCTACCCTGTGGCAGCCGAGCTTTTAGAATCGCGACACGAGCGGTACAACCGGACTCTTGACACTCTCTACGAGCTCGAATCTGAGGGCAACGCCTACTTGTTTACGCCGGAAGGCCCGCTCGTCACGTCGACGGAGCGCAAGATTGAAAAGTTGCGCGCTTCTTTTGCAGCCGGCGCAGCCCAAAGTAAGGCAGAGTGGCCACGGTGGCAAGAATTCCTGTCCGCCCCAGCTCCTCCGAATGCAGGTTTTTAGAGCACCAACAAGCTGACAGCCATAATCGCCTTACCTGCGATAAGCCCGTAAATCGCAGTGTGGTGCCGGCCGGTTTCCTCGGCGGTGGGCAAAAGCTCATCTAGGGAGATAAACACCATAATCCCGGCGACAGCTGCGAAGGAAAGACCTAGGGTCACCGGCCCCATAAACGGCATCAACACGAGGAATCCGATGAGTGCACCGGCTGGCTCCGCGAGCCCGGACAGGGTAGCCCACCAGAACCCCTTAGCCCGCGAGCCGGTGGCCTCACGCATGGGAACCGCTACCGCGATGCCTTCAGGAACATTGTGAATGGCAATAGCGACGGCGACCGGTAAGGCGATCGTCGGATCTTCAAGCGCGGCGATGAAGGTGGCAAAACCCTCTGGGAAATTGTGGATTGCGATAGCCCCCGCAGTGAGCACCCCCATCTTCATCAGCCGTCGACGCCGCTTCGACATCTCAGAATCGGCTCCCACGCCGGGCTCGTGTGGGTTAATTTCTTCTGGCACCAGGCGATCGATAATGGCAATCAGCGCGATGCCGCCAAAGAACGCGGCGACCGCAGCCCAGCCACCGGTGGTCTCACCCCAGGCTAGGGTCAACTCCCCCATACCCTGCGGGAGAAGTTCGACGAATGACACGTAGATCATTACACCTGCGGACAAGCCGAGTGCCCCGGCCAGGAAACGCGGACCTGGGCTGCGCTTGGCCACGCCGATGGCGGCACCGATGCCCGTCGATAAGCCTGCTAGGGCGGTCATGGCAAAAGCAATCAACACTGCCGACGTTTCAAACCCAGCCATGACTCTCCTTCGCGAATGCAGTTAACCTCCGCTAAGAATACGGCGCCCAGCACGCTGCCGGTATGTAGGCAAACCTAAGAAGTACGGTAGCCAAACTAAAATTCATCGTTATAGTGGCGGGCATGAGTCCCACGAATACCCACCAATTTTCCATCAAAGTCCCCGGCGGCAAGCTGCTCGTGGCCAATATTGAAGATGATGGCCAGGTGATCACGTCCGCCACAATTTCCGGCGACTTCTTCCTCGAACCGGAGGAAGCCTACGACGCCATCAATAATGCGCTCCTCGGCGCACCGATCAGCGAACACACTGCAGAATTACAAAGCCGGGTCGACGCCGCACTAGCCCGCGTCGAAGGCGAGGTCTCCCTTCACGGCTTCAGCACGCGCGACGTCGCGGTAGTCACCCGGCGCGCGCTTGCCGACGCCAAGGACATCACCGACTACGAATGGGAAATCCTCCACCCCGGTAACCTGCCGACTCCGGTGAACGTTGCCCTCGACCAGTACTTGCTCGAGGAAGTGGCGGCCGGCCGACGTGGCCCCATCCTGCGGTTCTGGGAATGGGAAGACAAGGCTGTTGTGTTCGGTTCCTACCAGTCCTACCGCAATGAAATCGATCAGGAAGGCGTGGATAAGCACGGCATTACCCCGGTACGGCGCATTTCTGGCGGCGGCGCCATGTTCATGGAAGGTGGTAACTGCGTGACGTACTCGATGTACGTTCCCGAAGACGTAGTTGCTGGCCTATCCTACGAGGATTCCTACCAGTACCTGGATGCCTGGGTGCTAGCCGGTTTACATTCGCTGGGTGTGAACGCGTGGTACGTACCGATCAACGACATCACCTCCGACGGTGGCAAAATCGGCGGCGCTGCACAAAAGCGCATTCCGGGTGCGGTACTGCATCACACGACGATGAGCTACAACATTGATGCCGACAAGATGATGGAAGTTCTGCGCATCGGCAAGGTGAAGGTCGCCGACAAGGGCCTACGTTCGGCGAAGAAACGCGTGGACCCCTTGCGCCGGCAGACCGGTGTGCCCCGCGAGCAGGTCATCCAGAGGCTTTCGGACACGTTCATGTCACGCTACCCATCGCACTTGGGCGAACTCACCGAAGCGAATCTCGAGGCGGCACGCACACTTGTCGACGACAAATTCGCCACCGACGAGTGGACCCACCGCATCCCCTAATCCAGGGTTTTAGAGGACAGTGCGCTGCCCGCCGTCGCCACGGCGGGTGAGCTTGTGCTCATCCATATATTCCAGCAGCGGAATTGCGATACGCCGGGACGTGTCCAAGGCCTTACGCGCCTGGGACACGCTAAACGGCTGCTCCAGGCCGGCCAGTGTTGTTGCGGCAAGGCGTGGGGCGCTGGGGAGCAGGATGATGTCGCGGTCAGCACCGAGCCGGATGATACGACCGGCCTTTTCTGCGGCTGCCAGTTGTTTGGGGTTGAGTTTCAGGTCACGGATTTCGTCCGCTTCGGGGGCGCGGAACGGTTCGCTGTCCAACCATTCCTCGATGGTAGCGATGCCTTCTTCAGCAGCCCCGAGGTCAACCTTGTGCGCGGCATCGACGACGCGGCCCTCGCTTTCACTCAAGCCTGTCTTTTCAATAACCACGTCTAAAAGCTCCTCGGCGGGCAACCCGAGAGCACTCAGCGCAGCGCCACGGGTAATACCGGGGTGCAGCGGATCAGACTGTGCGACGGCACTTTTCAGTTGCGTAGCCCAGGTGTCCACGGCATCGTCAGCTACGACCCACGCCCCTACCGTCGAAAGTCCTGCGAGGTCCCAGCCTTGGGCGCGCGCATCTGCGACACGCATGACGCGACGTTGCCCCAGCTTGGTCCGAGCGGTCAGCCCCCGGAGGAACTCCGCGTGGCGTGCAGAAGACCCCCTGCCCTGAAGCGGCTCCGGATCCACGTCCAAGATTTCTACACCGGCGAATACCGCGTGGTCGCCAGGCGCACGCAGGACCAAACGGCCGTGGCGGGTAAGTGCCATTTTTCGGGGTAAGGTGAGCCGGACGTGGTCGTCGTCAAGCTTGCGGACACTAGCGTTGACCTCTACTGTGCCGATGTGCGCTGCGACCTCACGCGGGATGTCTGAAAGGCCCTGCCCGGTGAGCCGGCGTACGTCAATGCTGTCAGTCAGCCACCACGCGCCGGGGGTCAGCAGCTGGTCGCCGCGGTGGACCACGTCTGCATCGACTCCTCGAATGTTGACGGCAACGCGGTTGATCGGGCCGATGCGTCCTTCAGCAACCTCCTCGGATTGCAGGCCACGCACCGTGATAGTGCGGGAAATCCTTTTCCCCGCGAGTTGCAGGGTCTGTCCTTCTGCGATGGTGCCTGCGGCGAGCGTCCCCGTCACCACGGTGCCCGCCCCCTTGATTACGAACGACCGGTCCAGCCACATGCGCACGGGTGCCTCCGGATCCGGCTGCGGACTCCGCGTAAGCACCTGGTCGAGGACATTTTTCAGGTCCTCCATGCCGGTGCCAGCAATCGCGGATACGGGAACAATTGGCGCACCCGCCAGCCCGGTCTGAGCAAGACGGGTTTGAATATCGGCTGTTACCTCGTTGATCTGTTCCGGGGTCGCTTTGTCTGCACGGGTTAACGCGACCAATCCGTGCGTGATGCCTAACGCATGCAAAGCGTCCAGATGGTCTGTGGACTGCTGCTGCCACCCCTGGTCGGCGGCCACGACGAACATGACCACCGGCACCGGGCCGATACCGGCGAGCATATTGCCTAAGAATTTCTCGTGGCCTGGGACGTCGACAAATGCCACGTTCTTACCGCCGGGCAGGTCCACCCACACGAAACCAAGATCAATGGTTAGGCCGCGATCTTTTTCTTCCGCCCACCGGTCGGGGTCACGGCCGGTCAGTGCTTGGACGAGGGTGGACTTGCCATGGTCGACGTGACCGGCTGTGGCTACTACGTACACGAGCTGCTCTTACCTTTCTTGTTGCATGCGCTGAAGTGCCGTGGCGATGCGCTGGGCGACGACCACGTCCTGTTCAACCGGGATGCATCGCAGGTCCACCAGGCATATTCCATCGTGTGTGCGTGGTAAAACCTGCTGTTCACGCAGGTACGGCGCGCATCCTTCGGGGAGTTGTACAGCCCACCCGGGCAGGGCCACACCGGGGGCGCCCCCACCGCCGACGCGACCATCGTGAGGCACTACCGTGGCGCCGACCTCAGCTGCGATAGCCTCTGCACGCGTGCGAAGTGAATCCGCATCCGCGTGCAAATATTCCTGAACGGGGGTGCGGTGCCGCACCGTGGCCTCCAGTCCGGCATGGCGGATCTTGTCGTATCGCACTGCCCGGTGCAGCGGGTGCTTCTTCAGTTTTGCAATGACATCCTTGCGCCCTAAAAGGATTCCGGCTTGAGGCCCGCCCAGCAGCTTGTCGCCCGAGGCGATCACCACATCCGCGCCTTGTTCCAAAGCCTCATGGATATCGGGCTCGGTAGGGATTACTTCGTCGTGGGTGAGCAGGCCAGATCCTAGGTCTACGATGAGGTACAAACCGTGCTCGTCAGCGATTTCCCGCAGCGTAGGAACATCCACGCTTGCGGTGAAACCTTCGACCCGGAAATTCGAGGGATGCACTTTGAGTATGGCTCTAGCATCTGGGCGCTGCGTGGCCACGCGGTAGTCGGACGCGTGCGTGCGGTTCGTCGCGCCAATCTCGTGGAGACGCACAGCAGTACTTTCTATGAGTTCGGGGAGGCGGAAACCAGCCCCGATCTCGACCAACTCGCCGCGTGAAATGATAGTTTCGCCGTTGCCGCAGAGGGCGGCCGTCGTTAAGAGCAGGCCCGCTGCCCCGTTATTCACCACCAGCGCATCTTCCGCAGCCGGGGTCGCGCGCAGCAACGCTTCGGTAGTGCCCCGCCCTCGGGAGGAAGAGCGCTGGCCCGTCTTCAGGTCCAGCTCCACGTCCACGTAGCCTGATGCCTGAGCCATAGCCTCCACGGCTGCCGGAGAGAGCGGCGCCCGGCCCAGGTTCGTGTGCACAACCACGCCAGTGGCGTTGAGGACCGGTGTCAGTGAACCGGGACTGCGCAGTTCCGCGAGCACGTTCGGCAGGACTTCTTCTGGGGTGATGTCTAAGGCGCGCGCACGAGCCTGCTGCGCTGCTATGACAGATTTCACCACTGCGGGTTCTGCATCGAGGGCCCGGATTTCCGGGTGGTCGAGCAAAGTGTCGGTACGTGGGATTCTGCGCCGGGGATCCTCAGGCATGCGGGAATTACCTCTTCATACGGTGATTGTCAGTGCAGCACGGGTACGCTGCACTATTCTCCCCCACAGTAATAGCCCCCAAAGAATTTGGCGGAGACGGACGGGAATCGAACCCGCCAAGCCGAGATTCTCAACTTCACTGGTTTTGAAGACCAGGGTGCCCACCAGGACACGTACGCCTCCGTCGGCCATACTACCAAGGGCCTTAAGCATCCCTTGACGCTGGTCCCTACACTGGGGCGCATGACTGATGTAAACCTAGACAACATTGCATTGACTAGCTTCGCTGCCGGCGGCGGCTGCGCCTGCAAAATCCCGCCGGGACAGCTCGAAGACGTAGTCAAAGACTTGGTCGGGGTGCACGATCCGAATGTTCTTGTAGGGCTTGACGACGGCGACGACGCCGCCGCTATCCGCATCAACGACAATCAGGCCGTCATCTCCACAACAGACTTCTTTACCCCCGTGGTCAACGACCCGTATGACTGGGGCCGCATCGCCGCGACTAACGCACTGTCCGACATTTACGCCATGGGCGGCACCCCCATCACCACGATCAACATTGTGGGCTGGCCGCAAGACACCCTCCCGCTGGAGATTCTGCGCGAAGTCCTCCGCGGCGGAATGGATGTGGCCACCGCGGCCAACATTGCGGTGACCGGCGGCCACTCCATCAAGGCGCCCGAGCCGTTCTATGGCCAGGCCGCGACCGGTTTAGCTGACCCGAATCGTCTGATGCGTAACGACGTCGCCGAGGCCGGCCTGCCCATCACCCTGACTAAGCCGATTGGTGTGGGCATCCTCAATAATCGCCACAAGAAGACCGGCCACGTATTCGAGAACGCCATCGAATCCATGACCACCCTGAACCGTGACGCTTCCCAGGCAGCGCTCACCGCCGGCGTCACAGCGGCCACCGATGTCACCGGCTTCGGTCTGCTCGGCCACTTGCACAAGATGATGCGCGCCTCCGGCGTATCTGCGGTGCTGGATTCTTCAGCAGTACCCGTCCTTGAGGGTGCACGTGAGTCCCTGGACGAGGGCTTCATTCCAGGTGGCAGCCGCTCTAACTTGGATTGGGTCCGTCCGCACATCGAGGCCGCGGATAGCTTGGATGAGCATGACTTGATTCTGCTTGCCGACGCCCAAACCTCCGGTGGCCTACTGGTCATTGGCGAGGTTCCCGGCTACCCGATCATCGGGGAAACTGTGGAAGCCCAGGGCGAGACAACAATCGCGATTAAGTAATCCCGCCCGCAACAAGGCTGAGGCCCCGGAAGAAATTCTTCCGGGGCCTCCATCCGTTCTACATCCTTGTTCTAGAACGCGGTGGTGATGGAATCACCTGTGATTCCCTGCTCTTGGCGAGCTTTCAGACGATCACGCTGTGGCTCAACCACGTACTTGGGGTCCTTCGTGGACTCCAAGCCCGCGTACACCACGCCGAAGCGGGTTAACGCGGAGGCGGTCATGAGCATCGCTCCAGAGACAGCGGCACCGACCTGGTTCCGGCCGATGGTCGCGGTGCTGAGCGCTCCGGTAATCACCAGGATTTCTGCCCAGTGCATCCACTGGCCAGGTTTGCCGGTGTGGTACGGCTCATTTTCTACTGGGTGCATGCCCTTGTCCATCAGCTTGGTCACAAGAATGTCACCCGCAGCACCGGCTAACGCGAACTTGCGCGCAGGCCCTGCTTCACTAACGGGAGTCACCAGCATTGTCGCGCCGCCCGCGGCCAAGGATGCCGAGCTTGCGAACAGGAATGGCAGGTACTTACGAGCGCCACTCCACGCCGGGTTCGAGGTACCACCCAGCAGCACGCTGGTGTAGGTTGCCAGCAGGCCACCGAGGCCCGCAGCCACGGTTCCGGCCGGCTTTGCAGACCAGTGAATGAACCTGCGGACGAACTTGGGTAGCGGGAACTTGCGGTAGGTGATCTTGTCCAGCTCCGTGAGCGCCGGCATGGCCAGCGACGTTGCGAAGCTGGCCAGAATCCACGAGCCCAGCGACATCGGGGACGATAGCTTGACCACGCGCATCATGTTCAGGAAGCGCGAGGGCCGTCCCAAGTCCTCCACGAGGAACAACGATCCCAAGCCGACGGTAGCAAGCGACAGGATGCGTCCGTTACGACGCAGACGCGGGCGCCCCGTACGGCGTCCACCTTCGGCCAGAATCGCGGAGCCACCCGCGACACCACCCAGGAAAAGGTAGCCGGCAATCGGCCATTCCCACGGTGGTGGCTTGACGATGGATCGCCCGTAGTAGGAGTCGAACTCCGCGTCGGGAACCATCATCATTTCCTGGCCGCCGTCGCCGGATACGTTGGCTTTCTTCTTCTTTTTCTTCTTCTTACCGCCGAAGTAGCGCTTGCGCTCTGGTGGGCGGGCTTCGTCGAAGTCGTAGTCGAATGAGCTCACTATTTCTCTCCTCCGAGCATGAACATTGCTGCTGCGGCACCCATCATGCCGGCCGCGCCGAGCGCTGCACGCGCCCAAGTGTTCGGCATGTTTTCGGTGGGAACGACGGGATCTGGCGGCAGGCCGTAGACTTCGGGTTCGTCGAGAAGCAAGAAGATAGAGCCGGTACCGCCTACGCCGTCGGCACTGTTAGCACCGTAGAGGCGGGCTTCGGTCATTCCCTGCGCATGCAGCTGGCGGACGCGTTCGCGGGCCTGCTGGAGCAGATCATCGTGGTCGCCGAACTTGATTGAGGTCGTTGGGCAGGCCTTGGCACACGCTGGGGTCTCCCCGACCTTGAGGCGGTCGTAGCACAGCGTGCACTTCTGGGCCACGCCGACGTTTTTCTTCGGCGGTTGCACGCCCGGGGTGAAGTCTGGTGCCGTCTCACGCAAGTCGCCGAACAGTCGACGCCCAAGCGTGGTCAGACCACCGACAATGCCACCCTTGGTCGGTTCTGGCATATCCAGGTGCGAAGGTTCGCGCTGCTGCGAGGGCTCCTGCTGGTTCACGTGCGGCGCCGCATCGTGGTCGGTCTGGATGGACACGCCACCGTCGTCGCGGCGTTCAATCACGCCGAACGGGCAGCCCGCCACGCAGGTACCGCAGCCGTTGCACACGTCGTCCTGCACCACCACAGTGCCGAACTCTGTACGGAACAGCGCGCCCGTCGGGCACACGTCCAGGCAACCGGCGTGGGTGCAGTGCTTGCACACGTCCGAGGACATGAGCCAACGGAAGTCCGGCGTGTTTGGCGGCGTGGTGTCCACGTTCGAGAGGTCTTCAGGCTGCTTATCGACGGTGGAAATCGTCGGCATACCCAACGAAATCAGCTTCCGGCCGGATTGCTTTGCCTTCTCGATGCGGTCTTCATCCTGTTCGATGAAAGCCACGTGACGCCACGTATCCGCGCCCAAGGAACCGGTGTTGTCGAAGGACGAACCCAAGAGCTCGTAATCCCCATCGACTGGGTTCCGGTTCCATTCCTTACACGCCACCTCGCAGGCTTTACAGCCAATACAAATGGACGTATCAGTGAAGAAGCCCTTGCGCGACTCTGTCGTGTCGTAGGAGACCGCAGCATTACGCTCGACCAAGCGGTTGAGGTTGCTTGCCATTTACTTCTCCTCCTTCTTCTCTTCAGCTTCGCGCTCGTGCGCTTCTTCGAGACGTTCCACGTCTTCTTCGACTTCCTCAGCAAGCGCCGGGTTTACACCACCGGATTCTCCGTGGAGTTCACCGTAATCATCGGGTTCCGGTTTTTCTTCCGGGGCTGACAACAAGGTGTTACCGGTGTCCGTCGTCAAGCCAGCTCGACGCTGGTAGAGCTCCAGCAGCTCGATGTTGGCCTGGCCACGTGGGCGGCGTCCCGGGCGGATGTCTACAGCACCAATCTTGGATTCCTGGATCTGGACGTTCGGATCCAGTGTGAGGCCCAAGAGGTCGTTCGCAGCATCACCCTTGACCACGGCTTCATCGCCCTGGCCCCAGTGATACGGCAAACCGATCTGGTAGAAATCGCGGCCATTGATCTTGAGCGTGGTCATACGCTCTGTCACCAGGACGCGAGCCTCAATCACCGCACGCGGCGAAATCAGCGTTGCCCAACCACCGTTTTCCAATCCACGCAGTTCGGCAAGTTCTGGCGACACTTCGCAGAACATCTCCGGCTGCAGCTCAGACAGGTACGGCAGGAAGCGACTCATACCACCAGCGGTGTGGTGTTCCGTCAGACGGTAGGTGGTGAAGATGAACGGATAAATCTCCGAACCCTTCTCGCCGAACGACGGCGCCGAGAGGTTGTCTTCGCGGCGGAAGACCACACGTGTCGGCGACTTCTGCTGCGTGTACATCAGGTTCGGCGACGGCGATTCCTGTGGCTCGTAGTGCGTCGGAAGCGGACCATCCTTGGTACCACTTGGCGCGAAGAGCCAGCCCTTGCCGTCTGCCTGCATGATGAACGCGTCCGTACCCGACAGCGCAGCAGGGCCAACCGCACCCTGCTCCGGACGGTGATCCGGGGCAAGTCCGACTGGGAAGTCTGGAACGTCAGGGCCAACCCACTGGCGCTTTTCAGCATCCCAGTAGATCAACTTCTTCTTCTCAGACCACGGTTTGCCGTCAGGGTCCGCCGAGGCACGGTTGTACAGCACCAGGCGGTTAGCCGGCCAGACCCAACCCCACTTACCGGAGTAAGTCGGATCCTGCTCGAAGCGCGACACCTTATTCTTCGCCTGGTTAATACCGCCAGCGTAGACACCGGTGTAGATCCAGCAACCGCCGGAGGTGGAGCCGTCGTCAGACATCTCGTTGAAGTTGCTGAGCAGCTCGCCCTTCTTATCGCCTTCGAGGTGATAGCCGTTAATTTCCTTGAGCACGTCCTCGGCAATCGGGTTGCCGTGGCCGTCCAACTGGTAATCCCAGGTCATCATCTTGAGCGGAATATCGCGTGGATCATCCGAGTTGGCGATGCGCTCGCGAATCTTCACACCAAGCTTGTAGAAGAACTCCAGCTCGGCTTCCGAATCACCCGGTGGGTTCAGGGCCTTGTAACGCCACTGCACCATGCGCTGCGTCTGGGTGAAGGTGCCTTCCTTTTCCACATGGTTTGCACATGGCATGAAGAAGACTTCCGTGTCGATATCCTCCGGTGACAGTTCACCGGTTTCAATCTCTGGGGAATCCTTCCAGAACGTAGCCGTTTCGATCATCTGCATATCGCGGACGACCATCCACTTGAGGTGGCTGAGCGCCTTGCGCTGCATGCGACCGTGCGCGGAACCGACAACCGGGTTCTGGCCGAAGACGAAGTAACCATCGACCTCATCACGCATCATGGCCATCGCGGTCTGATAGGTGCCCAAAGGACCATCAAGGCGCGGTAGCCAGTCGTAACCGAAGTTGTTCTCCTTCGTCGCGTTCTCACCGAAGTATGCCTTCAACAAGGACACGCCATACTTACCGCCGTTTGCCCAGAAGCCCTTCTGGGTGGGATCGCCACAGGCTTTCTTCCAATCGTCGAGAGTGTCCTCCGCGACGGTTGGCATCGGCAAGTAGCCCGGCAGCAGGTGGAACAGCGTCGGAATATCCGTGGAACCCTGAATCGAGGCGTGACCACGAAGAGCCATGATGCCCGAGCCAGGACGGCCAACGTTACCCAACAACAACTGGACAATGGTGCCCGTACGGATGAACTGCGCACCCAACGAGTGCTGGGTCCAGCCCACGGCGTACGCGAAGCAGGTGGTGCGCTCGCGCCCGGAATTCTCCGTGACGGTCTTGGCAAACCACTCGAACTCCTCTGCGGAAATGCCGCAGACCTTCTCCACCATCTCAGGTGTGTAGCGCTGGTAGTGGCGCTACAGAATCTGGAAGACCGTGTTCGGATGCTGCAAGGTTTCGTCGGTCTTGTTGGTCCAGTGACCAGCCCAACCTTCAACGCCTTCCGCAGCGTTCTCCGGATCCTTCTGCGCGTACTGCCACGACGCATTGTCATACTTACCGGTCTCCGGGTCGTAGCCGGAGAACAGACCGTCAAGGTCTTCGGTGTCGACGTAATCATCGGAGATGATTGACGCAGCGTTGGTGTACGCAAGCACGTAATCGTGGAACCACAGGTCGTTGTCCAAGATGTACTTAATCAGCGCACCAAGGAGTACAACGTCCGAGCCAGCACGAATTGGAATGTGCTTGTCCGCCTGTGCGGAGGTACGGGAGAAACGTGGGTCAATGTGGATTACCTTTGCGCCACGCTTCTTGGCCTCAATCACCCATTGGAAACCAACCGGGTGTGCTTCAGCCATGTTCGACCCTTGAATGACAATGCAATCAGCATTCGCCATATCCTGCAGTGGCTGGGTCGCGCCACCGCGGCCAAACGAAGTTCCCAGACCGGGAACTGTAGCGGAGTGTCAAATACGAGCCTGGTTCTCGATTTGGACCGCGCCAGCAGCAGTGAACAGCTTCTTAATGAGGTAATTCTCCTCATTATCCAGCGTCGCACCACCCAGGGCTGCAATACCCATGGTGCGCGACACTCGCTGACCCTTTGCGTTAACGTCCTGCCAGTGGTTGCGACGCGCTTCAACGAAGCGATCCGCAATCATGTCAGTGGCGGTTTCGCGGTCCAGCTTGACCCACTCACGCGAACGCGGTGCACGGTATAGGACATCCGTGACACGCGTTGAGGAGTTGATCAACTGCTCAGATGCGGAACCTTTAGGGCAGAGACGTCCGCGAGAAATTGGGGAATCCGGGTCACCTTCGACCTGGATAACTTTCTCGTCCTTGACGTACACGCGCTGGCCACATCCAACCGCACAGAAAGGGCATACCGACTGCACGACGCGATCAGCGTCCGCAATACGCGGCTTCAGCTCCTTCGACTTGTGCGATTGAGTGCTTTCGCCACGCGCGAACGGGTCGGCGCCACGAAGCTGCCGGATAACCGGCCAATCGAGGAAATTAATACGGGACATACGTGCTACTTTAACCCCCGTTTCAGATAACTGCCAATTACCCTGCACTTCCCTAAACCTTGGCTTGAGGTGCACTTTCTTTTACATGCATGACACGTCACCTAAGGTACGAACGTGCACTTACCCAAAAGTGGAGTCGGCCCCCTGTGGGGTAACAAGCAAATATTGTGGCTGCCACAAGGTTATTATATTCACCGTGAACCTCGCCATGACCCTGTGGCGCGAATATTTTTCTCAGTACTTAAAGCTGCAAGGAGCACATATGCCCCGGTCCTCTTCGGCCGCAACCTCCTCCACAACTTCCTCCTCGACGCACCACCATTCCGTCTGGCCCGGACTCATCGTCTGCGCGGTCATCGGATTAGTGTGCATTGGGCTATCGAAGCTTGTTCCGAACCTCTCGGCGATGCTCGTAGCGATCATTCTCGGCGTCGTTGCGCGCAACACCATCAACATTCCGGTGGCCTTCGACAAAGGCATTGGGGTCGCTGCAAAATCCGTACTGCGCTGGGGCGTAGTCCTGCTTGGCCTGCAGGTCTCCTTGGGCGAGATCCTAGGCCTTGGCTGGGGCGTGCTTATCACCGTTATCGCATGCGTGGCCATCACCTTCGTTTCCACTATCGCCTTAGGTAAAGCGCTCAAGGTCGACCACGAACTGACCACGCTTATCGCCGCAGGCTTTTCCATCTGTGGCGCCGCGGCTGTAGCAGGCGCACAAGGCGTGGTGCGCGCGACGCAAGAAAAGGTCGCCGCAGCTGTGGCGCTCGTGGTGCTTTTTGGCACACTTATGATTCCCAGCGGGCTCCTCATTATTAACGTCTTTGGCTTAGGTGACACCGGTGCCGGCATCTTCATCGGCGGCTCTACGCATGAGGTAGCCCAAGTTGTGGCAACCGGCGGCATCGCCGGCGGCGGAGCACTGTTGACCACCGCGATCACGGTCAAACTGGCCCGCGTCGCCTGTCTCGCCCCAGTCATCATGAGCCTGTCCGCGACACAAAAGAAAGGCCCCGCAGAAGACTCCCGTCCACCACTGCTGCCCTTGTTCGTCGTCGGTTTCATCGCAATGATGCTCATCGCAACCACCGGCTGGGTGCCCGAATCCGTCATGGGCGTGGCTCATTTCCTCCAACAGTTCTTGCTGGCAACAGCCATGTTCGCACTCGGCTTGGGCGTGCACTTTAAATCGCTGATCAAACTCGGTGGCCGCCCAGTAATACTCGGTGCACTGTCCACCGTCATCATCTGTGCAGTAGCGCTCATCGGCGTAGCACTGGTCGCATAAGCACCCACGCCTACACGGCACGTACCGCGAGTACCCCAAGGACAATCACAATAAGGCCCACAATTTGGCGCGCCGCCACCGGAATACGGCGCGCGCCCAGGGCCCCGGTGGCGTCGATAAGCTGAGACAACAGCATGTTGCCTGCTAGGACCGCGACCACGGTGACCCCGGCTCCAATAATCGGGACCAGCGCGGCAGCCCCTGCAACGTAGACAGCACCCAAGACTCCGCCGAACCACATCCACCGGGACCCTTCGCCAGTGGTGCCCTTGCGAGGCCACGCGCGCAAGGCCCCAACCAGCACGATGAGCAAGACCGTGCCCACCGAAAACGAGACCAGCGCTGCGGAAATCGGCGACCCCAACACCACGCCCAACGTGCCATTAATGGCCATCTGGGTGGCCGTACACACCCCGGCCAGCACACCAAGCGCCCGCCATAACCACAGCCCCTGGGAATGCGCGTGGCCGGTCTGTAGCCCGGGCCTATACACAACGATAAAAACGCCGAAGCACACCAATGCTGCCCCGAGCACACGCCACACAGACAAAGATCGTTGCTGGGCACCGAATACACCCCACTGGTCGATCACCATGGCCGCAGCAATCTGCCCAACGATGGGAAGCACCACGGTCTCTACCCCGCCCAGCCTGGGAAATAACACGATGTTGCCGGTCAGGAAGATCACACCCAGCACCCCGCCCGTCCAAATCCACCACGGCTGTCCGGCCGCCTGCCCGAACGGCGGCAGCAGAGCCGAAAATAGGATGAAGTGCAGCACCAGCAAGCTCAGCGTTCCCACCGCAAAGGAAATCAGCGAGGACATGAGCGGATGCCCAACAAACGTACGCAGGCGCGCATTCACGGCGGTTTGCGCAGGCGTACACCACCCCACGAGCACAGCACTTAGTAGCGCAAGCATGTCCTTACCTCCCTGCAGTCCGTAGCGCGGGAATGTGACCACCCGCACACAGTGTGGTTGAACTTTAATGCCAAACGCCCGCCAAACCTAGCCAGAGACACATCTGACGCTTTATTTATTCAGTACGCAGGTACACTCTTGAGGTGCCTGTCCTGACACGAAAATCTAGAAAGTGTGTGGCATAGAGATGCACCACGATGGCGTCGATAAGCAACCAGTTACCCCGCCTAAGTTCCACTACGAGTGGCTCGGCGGCGAGTTAAGTTGCGGGGAGCTCTTGCTCAAGCTCAAGGGCGTGATGGAAGAAAACCTGCAACCTGGCCAGATCATCAAGATGGTCACCGGGGATCCCGGCGCGTTCATCGACGTCCCCGCGTGGTGCGGTTTAACTGGCCATGAACTCATGCTGCGGGACGGGCACGACTATTACATCCGTTTCCTACCGCACACGAAAGGTGCTTGATATGTCTACTGGAAAATTCTGCGTCGTGATCAATCACGCTAAGGACAACACCGACCAGGCGACCGTCGGTTTCGTCGTCGCAAACGCTGCCCTGGCTTCCGCACAGGACACCATGGTCTTCCTCTCCACTGAGGGCGCATGGCTGGCGGACAAAGAATACGCCAACGACATCCACGAGGAAGGCTTCGCTCCGCTGGCTGAGCTGCGCGACAACTTCGTCAAGGCGGGCGGCAAGCTCTATGTCTGCGCTCCATGTGTGAAGAAGCGCGGCATTGAAGAATCGCTTATCGACGGCGCCGAAATCGTCGGCGGCGCAAAGCTCGTAGAGTTCCTCTCCGACGGCACCCCATCTGTCGGCTACTAAGGAGAACTCCGTGTCACAACACCCCTATACCCCCGATACCAGTTTCGACGGGGGAAACCTTGACTGTGGCAACGGCCTTTTGCTCCTGATCCGCCAGCACATTGACCCGCTCGAGCCGGGCCAGTTGCTGGAAATCAAGTCCACCGAACCGACCGTGGAAGGCGACCTGCCGTCCTGGTGCCGCATGACCAAAAATGACCTGGTCAACGTATACAAGGACGGCGACCAGTGGAGCTTCCTGGTCTCTAAGGGCGCTTTCGTGGCACCTGACGCAGAGGGCTCCGCGCCGGGTGCCACCGAGCCCGACCCGGAGGCGACCGTTCCGGCTACCGCCGTAGATTTCCCCGTGGCGAAGACTGGCGTGAAGGTCTCCCGGCGCGCCGACGGTTCTGAGAAGAAACAGATGCCGATTACGCAGAAGGTGGAGGAACCGTACATTCCGGAATCCTTGCCAGAGCCTGCACCTGCTGAGCCTTTGAAGCCGTTGTCCGTGGTCAGCCTGGGTTCGTGGCCGCGTCCGCGGTGGCTGCTGGAATCGCTGCACCTCCACCTGGAGGGGCGCATGTCCGATGAGGACTTCCAAGCAGACGCCGACGATGCGGTGCGTTTGGCTGTGGCTGCACAGGAGCGCGCTGATATCGACGCCGTTTCTGACGGCGAGCAGCGCCGCGACAATTACTCGTCCTTCGTGGGCGGGCTGTTGCAAAACTCGCAGCTCATCCCGGTCACAGACTTGCTGCCGTATGTGGACGATCCGGAGGAGTTCCGCCGTGAACTCGATGCGCTGGATGTTCCCGCGGGCGAGGTCCGCCACCCGGCTGTCTTCGGGCCGCTGGGCCGTAACAAGCCGCTGACCACCCACGAGCTGACCTTCGCGCAGTCCATCACGGACAAGCCCGTGAAGATGAGCTTGCCCGGACCGTACCTCCTGACTCGCACCATGTGGATGGAGTGCATCTCCGACCGCGCGTACGACAACCGTGAAGATCTTGCGGTAGACATCGTGCGAGTGCTGCGGGAGGAGATCGCAGACCTCCTGGCCCATGGCGCAGCCCTGGTGGAAATCGATGAGCCTGTTCTCACCGAGGTCCTCTACGGGGAATCCAGCGCAGGTGGCCGCACGTTCATGTGTGGTGCACTCGGTGAGCGTGGCGAGCGCGACTCTGAGCTCGCCTTCGCACAGAAGCTGATCCAGCAGGTCACCGAAGGCTTCCCCACGGAGCGTCTGGCACTGCATACCTGCCGTGGTAACTGGACCAACGACGAGTCCGCCGCCCTTACCGGTGACGTGGCTCCCCTGGTCCCCCTGTTTGCCAGTGTCAACGTGGGCACGTTGTTCATGGAACTGTGCACACCGCGCGCCGGCGAATTGTCCTCCTTGAAGGGCATTCGCGACGACCAGCGCGTGGGCGTCGGCGTGATTAATCAGAAGGACTCCGCGGATGAAACTGTGGAGAAGGTTCTGGAACGCGCCGAAGCTGCCATCGACATGTTCGGCGTGGACCGCGTCCTGCTCAACACTGACTGCGGTTTTGCCACATTTGCTGACAACCCAATTGAATCCGCTCGTGCAGCTGAGCGCGACCTGACGTTGATTACTCAGGCCCGCGATATCCTGCGCGAGAAATACGGTATTCAGTGATCTAATGCGAATGCGGTAGGTTACCGCAGGTTGCGAAATGGTGTGGGCCCGAATTTATGGGCGCACACCATTTTTTATTGCTTATCGACGTCTCCTGCCGGCAGCCACAACCACCCTTCTTGCTGGGCTTCTTTGTGAAGATGCTCGGGTGGACCATACGCGTGCCCTGTGTGCACGTGGGCTGCGACTAGCGCCGCGATGACGGCATCGAGGGCGTCATCATTTTCTCGTAGGAGCTGTGCACAACCGCCCCACTGGAGGTGGAGCTTCTTTTCCAAGGCGGCCATAATTGTGGACCGCTGCTCGCGTGCTTTCTCCGAGGTTCCTTTATATCCGCGGTGCGGAATTGACCACTGCTGTAGTGCACCAGCTGGGTAGACCTCACAGATCTTCTCTGAACCGTCACGCGCACACGGGATGGCGCGCTCGCGCAGCTGCGCTTCGAGCGCAACCCACCGTAGCGCCGGATGTGCGATGAGGTCCGCGGACACGCTCAGCGGACGCAGCCCGAAGTTCTCTTGGGCCCACAGGTCCGTGGCCCGGTAGACAAACTGGCGGCGCCACTGCTTATCACTGCTCGGTGGGGTGTGCGCACTCCCCGACGTATGCGCGGTAATAAGTTCCACGAAAGGGCCCGGCCAGCCGACAGGAACATCGACCCCCACTTTTGTTGCTGTGCCAGCTGCTTCGACAACGGCCGCGTCGTGGACCCCCACACTGACCGATTCCACGCGGAATTTCCCCGAAGCCGTGACCGAGACTCCAGCCAAACCAGTCTTCGTAGACTCAGCCGCTAGGTCGAGGCCGGTGTACATCCCAGAGACGAAAGGAAGCATGCGCCCCAGTCTAGGGTGTGGTGCAGGCCCACGCGCGCCTGCACCATTATCGAGTGCCTATTAGCTACACGTTAAACCTGAACTCGACGACGTCCCCGTCCTGCATGACGTAGTCCTTGCCCTCCTGGCGCAATTTGCCCTGGGCCCGCGCTTCGGCGATGGAGCCGCATTCGTCGAGGTCTTCGAAGGAGACGACCTCGGCGCGGATGAAGCCACGCTCGAAGTCAGAGTGGATCACGCCGGCTGCCTGCGGTGCGGTGTCACCTTGGTGGATGGTCCACGCACGGGACTCCTTAGGACCTGCCGTGAGGTAGGTTTGCAGGCCGAGCGTCGCAAAGCCAGCCTTAGCGAGTGTCTGCAAGCCGGGCTCGGTCTGGCCGACGGAAGCGAGCAGCTCGGCTGCCTCCTCGTCGTCGAGTTCCAGCAGCTCTGCCTCGGTTGCGGCGTCGAGGAAGACGGCGTCGGCGGGAGCGACAAGGTCGCGCAACTCCTGCTTGCGGGCTTCGTCGGTGAGCACCTCTTCGTCGGCGTTGAACACGTAGAGGAATGGCTTGGCGGTCATGAGGTGGAGGTCGCGGACCAGGGAGAGGTCAATCTCCCCGTTCTTGCTTGCCGCGAAGAGGGTGCGGTCATCCTCAAGGATTTCCTGGGCCTTCTTTGCAGCCTCAACCTGCGGAGCCAGTTCCTTATCCTTCTTCGCTTCCTTCTCCAGGCGAGGCAGCGCCTTTTCGATGGTCTGGAGATCGGCGAGGATCAGCTCCGTCTGGATAACGGAAAGGTCGGCACGCGGGTCAACCTTGCCGGCCACGTGCACCACGTTCTCATCAGAGAACGCGCGCACGACCTGGCAGATGGCGTCCGCGTCGCGGATGTTTGCCAAGAAGGCGTTACCCATGCCCTCACCGTGGGAAGCACCTTCGACGATGCCCGCAATGTCTACGAAAGAAACCGTGGCGGGAAGAATCTTCTCCGAACCAAAAATTTCCGCCAGGCGCTGCAGGCGGGGATCCGGGAGCTCAACAACACCCACGTTCGGTTCGATGGTGGCGAACGGGTAATTCGCTGCCAACACATCGTTGCGGGTAAGAGCGTTGAACAGGGTTGATTTGCCCACGTTAGGTAGGCCGACGATTCCTAGTGTAAGACTCACGCCTGCCCATCCTACCCGGTAGTCCTTGCCACGCCACACGGGGGTTTGAGTTCCCCCGACACTGATTCATGGGGCATGATTGAATCCGTGAACGCCAAGGAGAACACTTCTTTACCTACCCCGGAACGCGACGACACCTCTGCACCCGCAACCCTGACCCCGGATGATTCCCATGATCCCCTCGAGGTCACCGTGGCAAATGATCAGGTAGATCGTTCAGTCGTAGTTAACAAGGCACTCAAAAATGGTGCCTCCTGGTGCATCCGCGCGCTGGTGCTTTTCGCTACTGCGATTGTCATCGGATGGATTATCAAAAAACTGTGGGCAGGCATCTTGCCGGTCATCTTGGCTGTCATTTTGTGTACCGTCCTGGGTCCACCGACGTATTGGATGCGTAAGCATAAGGTCCCCGGCGCGCTCGCTGCTTTGATATCAATGCTGGCCCTGATTGCCGCTATTGGTGCGGTCATATATTTCATCGTGCCGCAAATTGCTAGCCAGTCCCAGGTCCTGTACTTGCAGGCTTACGAGGCCATTCTTCAGGTCCGACTCTGGCTGCAGGGCCCGACAATCAACATTGATTCAGAACAATTGGACAACCTGATCAATGAGGCCGCCGCGTGGCTCCAAGACCAAGCCGCGACAATCGCATCGGGCGTGCTCACCGGCATCTCCACGGTCACCTCCCTGACGATTACCCTGTTCGTGGTCATCGTTTTAACATTCTTCTTCCTCAAAGATGGCCACAAATTCCTGGGCTGGCTGCGCGGAGTTTTGGGGCGTAAGCAGGGCTGGCATTCCACCGAGTTGTTGACCCGTTCATGGCACACGCTGTCAGGATTTATTAAGGCGCAGGCTCTTGTTTCGCTTGTCGACGCCGTCTTCATCGGCATTGGCCTGCACTTTATCGGTGTTCCGATGGCGTCTGCCCTCGCTGTCATTACGTTTATGGCCGGCTTTATCCCAATCGTGGGTGCCGTGACCGCCGGTGCTTTGGCGGTGATTATTGCGCTGATCTCGCTTGGTTTCACCAAGGCTCTGATCACCTTGGCATTGATCCTTCTGGTGCAGCAGCTGGAAGGTAACGTGCTCTCCCCGATTCTGCAGTCGCGGGCGATGGATTTGCACCCGGTAATCGTGCTGGTGTCTGTGACGGTGGGCGGAGGTCTCTTCGGCATCGTCGGCGCTTTCTTGGCGGTGCCTGTTGCGGCGATGGTTGCGGTAGCTATGCGGTACGCCCAAGACATGCTGCGGTTGCGCTCTGGTGAGCTGACGACTTCGGACATCACGTTCTCCACCCGCGCTGGTTTGGCCATCGGTACTGTGGTGCAGCACGACGCGGCCGCTGAACGTGAAGCTCGTGGCCTGAACGCCGCCCCGGCCCCCATCGAAGACCCGGAGGCGATGCCTGACGGCAATGAAGACGAATTTTCGGTATCCGCAAGCTTACACAATGCGGGTTCCGCGGCCACCTCTAAAGCCCGGAACTTAGCGGAGAAGTTTAAACGCTAAACCGCGCGGTAGACGGTGGCGGTGTTCGAATGATGTTCGAACACCGCCACTTTTTCTCTGTCCATGTCTGGGTGGTATGCCACAGTGGAGTTATGGATATTGTGCTTGGTCTTCTCGTGGGGCTGCTCGGCGGCGTGATTATTGGGTGGCTTGCTCATGCCCGCTCGTCTTCCCAGGCCGCGGAAAAGCCGCCAGCGATTGGCCCGAAAGAGCTCAATGCCACAATGACCCCGCTGCATGAAGCCATGGGTGAACTCGCCGGTGCGTTGCGGGGTTTGGAAAAGGAACGCACGCAAGATATGGCCGCGTTGAAAGCTACGGTTCATTCCATGGCGCGTACTTCGACGCGCTTGTCGGACAGAACTGAAGCTCTTGTCTCTTCCCTGCGCAGCCCTAATATTCGCGGCCGCTGGGGCGAAGTGCAGCTCCAAAGAGTAGTGGAGCTTGGAGGCATGGAAGAACACTGCGACTTTGACACTCAAGTCTCGCGCACCGTCAATGGGCATGCCGTGCGTCCAGACATGATTATTCGCCTTGCAGGTGGGCGCAGCATCGTCGTCGACGCAAAAGCCCCCTTCGGCGCGTACTTGGACGCGTTAGAAAACCAAGATCCAGAAGAACACGCCGCACTCTTGCGCAGGCACGCGCACCACATGCGCCGGCACGTCAACACTCTGGCAGCAAAAGATTACGTAGAAGCGTTTCACCCCACGCCGGAATTCGTCGTCATGTTCGTTCCCGCAGACCCCTTCCTGGACACCGCGCTCCAGTCTGATTCCGAACTTTTGGATTATGCCCTGGAAAAATCGGTAGTAATTGCAACCCCTTCAACACTCTTTGCACTGCTACGAACTGTTGCGTTGGGCTGGCGCCAAGAAAGCTTTTCCGACAATGCGCGCGAAATCCACCGACTCGGCGCGCAACTATATACCCGTTTGGGAACACTCGCCGACCACCTCAACAAAATTGGCGCCCATCTGGATAAAGCCGTGGGCGCCTATAACTCTGCGCTAGCAAACATTGATAGCCGCGTGATGGTCACTGCCCGCAAATTATCCGAACTTGGCGTCACCGCGCGCCCCTCCCCACGCGATACGCAACTCGATGCCATCGATAGCAGGCCGCGACGCGCTTCCCAGGACGATACTGACTAACCATGCCGGACAGGTAACATGTCAGGCGTGTCTCATACCAATACCCAACAACGCACCGCATCTCTTACCGGACATGCGGGATTGCCGGCGTGGTCTGGTATTGCAATACTCGCCGCAGCACTCGTTACCGGAGCGCTGCTGAGCTATAACTCATTGCAACTAAGCACCCTGTACTTGGTGTGTTTTGCGGTCGCAGCTGTTGTCGTCGCCGTATCCACACAAGCTCGTGGAATTTTCCTCCTCGCTGCCAGTGTGCCCACCGTGTTCGCCGTCGTCACAGTTGGCGCATCGTGGCTCTTCGGACGCGCACAAGCTCCGAACTTGGCGCCCTTTTCCACGACGTCGATACTCGCCTCCATCTACCCGTTTATTCAGTTCTTCCCCACTCTGTTTTGGGTAAGCCTGGGTGTCGCGGTTATCGGCGGGCTGCGCGTCTGGCTTTTGCAGCGGAACCTCTCCCGCCACAACGCGGTCCAGGCTCGCGCACGCATGGAAGCGTCTCAAGCGGACAGGGAGAATCAGCAGGCTGCAGCCCGCGCCCGCAGCGTCGCTCGGGCAGCCCAGGCTGCGCAGACTGTCGACGAACGCACACTGACCCCAGAAGAACGCCGCCGTCGAGCAGCAGAACGCCGCCGCGCTCGCGCCCAACAACAGGTCACCGCCACGCCCACCACCGATGCCCGCGGTGAGACGCGCGAATTCCCGCACCTGGGCACCGACAACACCGCTCACTCTGACGGCGACGCTACTACTTCAGGACAGCGCACCGGGGAAGAATCGGCACCAGACAAGCCCCGCCAGCGCAGGTCTCGCGCCTACGACGAAGCAAACCGCGCGCCTGGGCAAATCACCGTCGAAGAACTCCTCGCACGCAATAAGAAGAAAGCCGAGCGTAGGCGCCGGCGTTCCCGTCGACTGCACAGCGACCTCTACGGCGAAGACTAAAAACACCAAAGGTGCCTTATCCCAATTCGGGGTAAGGCACCTTTCGCGTGGCCGTCGAAAAGCGGCAGGGCCGCCGCTTAGGCCTGAGCTTCGGCTGCTTTCTTCGTGCGTGGCGGGCGCAGGTCGCGTGGCAGCGCGAACGTAATCTTTTCGGTGGCGGTCGTAACTTCCTCGACGGAATCGTAGCCGCGGGCCTTGAGGTCATCGAGAACTCCGCGGACCAGGATCTCCGGGACGGAAGCACCTGAGGTCACGCCTACGGTAGTCACACCGTCGAACCAGGAATCCTCGATCTGGTGCGCGTAGTCAACGAGGTAGGAGGCGTCTGCGCCGGCGTCGAGGGCCACTTCCACGAGGCGCTTAGAGTTCGACGAGTTTTGTGAACCCACCACGATCATCAGTTCGCACTTCTCGGCGATGGCCTTGACAGCCACCTGGCGGTTCTGTGTGGCGTAGCAGATGTCGTCTGAAGGTGGATCTTCCAGCTGTGGGAAACGCTTGTGCAGGAGATTGCGGATTTCCATGGTCTCATCCACGGAAAGAGTTGTCTGCGACAGCCAGATCAGTTTCTCTTCATCGTCAAGGAAATCCGGCAGGGCAGCAACGCCTTCTATGCCATCGACAAGGTGCGTGACCTCAGGGGCTTCGCCAGCGGTGCCTTCAACTTCTTCGTGGCCTTCGTGACCAATAAGCAGAATCTGGTAGCCGTCGCGGGCAAAACGCTTGACCTCATTGTGCACCTTCGTAACCAGCGGGCAGGAGGCGTCGAGAGTCAGTAGGTTGCGCTGCGCTGCCCCTTCGCGGACAGCCGGCGACACACCATGCGCGGAGAATACCAAGTGGGAACCTTCGGGTACCTCGTCAGTTTCGTCAACGAAGATGACTCCCTGTTCACTGAGCGTATCCACCACATATCGGTTGTGCACGATTTCTTTGCGCACATAAATAGGCGCGCCGTACTTTTCCAGGGCGCGCTCAACAGTTTCTACTGCACGATCCACACCAGCGCAGTAACCGCGTGGTGCGGCTAACAAAACCTTCTTCTGCTCAGCCATGCGGTCCACACTATCTAATAATGCCCACCGATGCCCACACGGCCCCCGGGCGACCTGCTTGCGCACAAACGCTAACGCTCTTGTCTCAGCTCTTAGTCTGCCGAGCACGCATTTTAGGCAAGCCGGGTGCCAAGTGCGCGAAGAACTTCTATGGTGGAACGCACGCACTATGAAGAGAAAGGGGGTCGGGCCAAGCAATGTCGAAGAAGGTGACCTCGGCTGAAACTCCCGTTCCAGTCAGAGAAGTCAACGCCATGGTCAAGGGCTGGATTGAGCGGCTGGGCTTCGTCTGGGTAGAAGGCCAATTGACCCAAATCAACGCCAAGCCAAACTGGAAACTTTCCTACTTGACGCTGCGCGACCCTGAAGCTGAAGCCTCCGTCCAACTGACCTGTGCCACGAACTTGCTGCGTTCCCTACCAAGCCCGCTTCGCGACGGCGACCGCGTGGTCGTCCACGGCAAACCCGCTTTCTACGCAGGTCGTGGCTCTTTTTCCCTCTGGGTCACTGAAATCCGTCACGTCGGCGTGGGCGAACTGCTCGCCAAGATTGAGCAGTTACGGTCCAAGCTCGCAGCGGAGGGGCTTTTCGACGCCTCCCGCAAACGCCGTTTGCCGTACCTTCCCCAGAAAATCGGGCTGATTACCGGGCGCGGGTCCGCTGCCGAACGTGACGTCCTCGCCGTGGCCCAGGACCGCTGGCCTGCTGTCCAATTCCGTGTCATCAACACTGCGGTCCAGGGCGTCAACGCGGTTCCCGAAGTCATCGCGGCCCTCCAAGAACTGGATAAGGATCCTGACGTTGATGTCATCATCATCGCTCGCGGCGGGGGTTCGGTCGAAGACCTCCTCCCCTTCTCTGAGGAGGCGCTACAACGCGCAGTCGCGGATGCAGCCACCCCTGTGGTCTCCGCGATCGGCCATGAACCAGATAACCCCGTCCTCGACAACGTTGCTGACCTCCGCGCCGCCACGCCGACAGATGCGGCCAAGCGAGTAGTCCCCGACGTAGCCCAAGAACGCGCGCTTATCGCAGAAGCGCGTACCCGGGCAGCCCAGGCTTTGCGGGGTTGGGTACGCCGCGAAGCACAAGGCCTGCAGCAACTGCGTAGCCGGCCCGTTCTCGCGGACCCGTTACTGCCTATCCGGCAACGTCGAGAAGCATTAGAGCACGAAGTCCACCAGATCCGCCGGACAATCTCACATCAACTGGAACGCGAGACCACCACGGTGACCAGCCTGCGGGCGCGCGTCGCCACCTTGGGGCCGGCCGCAACTTTGGCGCGTGGCTATGCGGTAGTTCAAGTGATTCCGCGCGACGGCAGCGACCCACAAGTGGTCACCTCCATCGAACAATCCCCGCCTGGATCCCAACTACGAATCCGAGTCACCGACGGCTCCATCACCGCAGCAGGCATGGGCACCCAGCCCGCACAATAAAACGTATCGAAGAACACGTAAAAAGGAATTTTCATGACGCAACCACAGTCCCGCTCCGTAGGCACCGGCGAAGCAGGTCAAAACGCTTTCCCACCAGCTGAAAACTTAAGCTACGAGCAAGCGCGCGACGAACTCATCGAAGTAGTCAAGATTTTGGAAATGGGCCAGATGGGCTTGGACGAATCTCTGCGTTACTGGGAACGCGGCGAAGCCCTGGCGAAACGCTGCGAACAGCATCTCGACCGCGCATCTCAGCGAGTGGAAACAGCACTCGCCCAGGCCTCAGGTCAAGCTGCTGGCGAAGCTTCCCACAGTGAGTAAAGCCTAGCCACGAGGGAGCGGTTCCGCGCGAAGAGCCGCCTGGAATAACTCCACGAATTCCTCACGCTCTGCAGCTCCGGAGACCGCGAGGCGGACGTCGCCAGTATCGACGACCCAGACGTCGCGGACTTGCGGGTCTTCAGAAGTATAGACCTGCGCCACGTGGCCGTCGATGTCAACCGAATCAGTGCGTTCACGGAATGCGGAATCGATGCCAGTCGCAGTGTCTTCCGCAGACACGCCCGTCTGAGTGAGCTGCAAGAAACCACCATTGTCGGTGACGTAACCAACGACCGGGGCCGGGCGACTATCGACGGTGCTACGCCGCGCCGAGTTAGCCACCCAGCCTTCGGGAACATCCGGGTTGACCACGGGGAAATCCGCGGACCGGGCTTCCATAGACAAGAATGTCGCGGCATCGACCTCACGCACGGGGCCATTTTCAGGGCGCCCCGGCTCAAACGAACACATTCCCGTAAATGCAACGCTGCCCACCATGAGCAAGACGATGACTCCCAACGAAAGGATCATGTCGCGGGAGTTTTGGAAAAGTCTCGGTTTTTCAGCCACGAGGCAACAGTATTCCATGTCTGCCACACCGGCGCCACCACCCTAGTTTGGGGGTTAGAACGGGGGCAGAGTGCCCGCTTTGCGTTACGAAAGTGCAACAATAGGAGCCGACCGCACTAATTAAAGAACGTCGTCTGCCGTTGTGGCAGTAGGAGGACATGATGACCACCCCTCAGAACACCCCCGACCCATACGGTGAGTACCCAGACCGCAACCTGGCAATGGAGTTGGTCCGTGTGACCGAAGCTGCAGCGCTGGCCTCCGGCCGCTGGGTTGGCCGGGGTATGAAAGAAGAGGGTGACGGCGCAGCAGTTGATGCGATGCGCAAGCTCATTAACTCCGTCTCCATGCGCGGCACCGTCATTATCGGCGAAGGCGAGAAGGACCACGCTCCGATGCTCTTCAACGGCGAAGAGGTAGGAAACGGCCAAGGCCCTGAGGTGGACATCGCAGTGGACCCAGTAGACGGGACCACCCTGATGGCAGAAGGCCGGCCTAACGCTATTTCCGTTATCGCCGCCGCCGAGCGTGGTTCCATGTTCGATCCCCGCGACGCGTTCTACATGAAGAAGATTGCAGTCGGCCCGGAAGCCGCCGGAAAGATTGATATCAACGCTCCTGTCGCACACAACATTGCGGCCGTGGCAAAGGCGAAGAACATCCACCCGTCTGAGGTCACCGTCGTGGTTTTGGACCGCCCTCGCCACCTTGACCTCATCGCCGAGATTCGCCGCGCAGGTGCAAAGGTTCGCTTCATCTCTGACGGCGACGTCGCAGGTGCTGTCGCAGCCGCCCAGCAGTCCAATTCCGTCGACCTGCTCATGGGCATTGGCGGCACCCCAGAGGCCATCATTACCGCATGCGCAATGAAGTGCATGCGCGGTGAAATCCAGGGCCAGCTGGCACCACAGTCTGAAGAAGAGCGCCGCCGCGTCGAGGCAGCCGGCCACGATCTGACCCGTGTCTTCGGAACCAATGACCTGGTTTCCTCCGATAACTGCTTCTTCGCTGCAACCGGCGTGACCAACGGCGATATGCTCCGTGGCGTGTCCTACCGTTCCAACGGCGCAACCACCCGTTCCCTGGTCATGCGTTCTAAGTCCGGCACCGTCCGTTACGTCGAATCTCTGCACCAGTTGAACAAGCTGCAGGAGTACTCCGTCGTGGATTACTCGCGCTAAACCTTTCCGGGTTCTGCCGGCTCCCCTACTCTCATTGTGGGTGAGCCGGCATTTTTTGTGGAGTGAGAAATCTAACACCACCGGCGTGAAAAAGTAGGCATAATAGGAAGCATAAAACTGTTCGCTCCACGGCGGTGTGTAAAAAATCCACATTGGAAACACGTCCCGTGGAGCATGTCATGAAAGGGTTAGTATCTTGGCTGATCAGGAATACCGCATTGAGCACGACACCATGGGCGAAGTAAAGGTTCCTAAGGAAGCTCTGTGGCGCGCACAAACCCAGCGCGCGGTAGAGAACTTCCCGATCTCCGGCCGTGGCTTGGAAGCTGCCCAGATCCGAGCCCTCGGTCTGCTGAAGGCCGCTTGCGCTCAGGTCAACAAGGATTCTGGCGTCCTGGATGCGGAGAAGGCAGATGCCATCATCGCTGCAGGCAAGGAAATCGCAGCCGGCAAGCACGATAAGGAATTCCCTATCGACGTCTTCCAGACCGGTTCCGGTACCTCGTCCAACATGAACACCAACGAGGTTATCGCTTCCCTCGCCAGCAAGAACGGCGTTGAGGTACACCCCAATGACCACGTAAACATGGGTCAGTCCTCGAATGACACCTTCCCGACCGCAACCCACGTGGCAGCTACTGAGGCAGCCGTTAATGATCTGATTCCTGGCCTGAAGGTGCTGCACGAGTCCTTGGCTAAGAAGGCTGACGAGTGGGAAAACATCGTCAAGTCTGGCCGCACCCACCTCATGGACGCTGTGCCTGTCACCTTGGGCCAGGAGTTCCGTGGCTACGCTCGCCAGATTGAACTAGGCATCGAGCGCGTTGAGTCCACTCTGCCACGCCTCGGTGAGCTGGCTATCGGCGGCACCGCAACCGGCACCGGTCTCAACACCGCAGCAGACTTCGGCGCTAAGGTCACCGAAGAGCTCAAGAAGCTGACCGGCGTGGAAGAACTATCTGAGGCCAAGAACCACTTCGAGGCGCAGGCTGCACGTGACGCCCTCGTCGAGTTCTCCGGCGCAATGCGTACCATCGCGGTGTCCTTCTACAAGATTGCTAACGATATCCGCCTCATGGGCTCTGGCCCACTGACCGGTTTCGCTGAAATCCACTTGCCGGACCTGCAGCCAGGTTCCTCCATCATGCCGGGCAAGGTCAACCCAGTGCTCTGTGAGACCGCAACCCAGGTCGCTGCTCAGGTCATCGGCAACGACGCCGCTATCGCTTTCGGCGGCTCCCAGGGCCAGTTCGAACTCAACGTGTTCATCCCGATGATGGCGCGCAACGTTCTGGAGTCTGCTCGCCTGCTGGCTAACACGGCACGTCAGTTCGCAACCAAGCTTGTCGACGGCATCGAGCCTAACGTCGAGCGCATGAAGACCCTGGCGGAGTCCTCCCCATCGATTGTCACCCCACTGAACTCGGCAATCGGATACGAGAACGCAGCCAAGGTTGCAAAGCACGCTCTCAAGGAGAAGATCACCATCCGCGAAGCAGTTATCGCTCTGGGCTTCGTTGACGGCGAAAACCTTACCGAGGAAGAGCTGGACAAGCGTCTGGACGTGCTTGCGATGTGCAACACTGACCGCGACTAATACTTAAGCCGCAGTACACACCCCGACAGGGTCCGTCCCTGTCGGGGTTCTTTCGTGCGGTACTGTGCCCCAGGCCACTACATTGCCATAGCGATACACGCAGTACATTCTTGCACCGGGTGCACAAAAAAGCGTACGTTGGATTGCTATGACAATGCACGAATCCTCCCCGACGCCTGGACAGCCACCAGCTGAACCACGCTCCTTACGGGAGACAAAGCGCGAAGAAACCCTTCGCGCCCTTTATCTCAGCGCCACCACCCTGGTGCTCGAACGCGGTTACGACGACGTCACCGTAGAAGACATCTGCAAGGAAGCACATATCTCCCGACGCACATTCTTCAACTACGTCGACTCCAAAGAAACCGCCGTTTTTGGCCCAATTCCCACGCCTCCAGTCGCGGAAGCGCTCGACGAATTCGTCGGCACCGAGCACGCCAACCTTGTGAAGGCCACGCTCGACCTGCTCCTCGACAATTCCACGATCGCCGGAAAAAGCGCCTCCGACATCGAGTTGTTACGCAACCGGCACGCCGTCTGCCGGCAGAATCCCACAATCACCGCCCGGCGGCTTTCGTACGGTGCTGGGCTTTTCGACGTCGTCACCTCCACAGTCGCGCGATATTTAGAAGCTCACCCGAGCGCCCGCCGCATCCCCGGCATTGATGTGCGTGAGGAAGCTGAAACTGTGGTGGGTAGTGCAGCAGCCGCGAAGCATCTGGGTTGGCTGTGGTGGGTGAACACGCACCGTCGTGAAGCAACTGCAAACTTTGAATCCGCAGTGGATTCCCTGCACAGTTACGCGCACCGCGCTTTAGACAATTTCGCACTCATTCACGGAGAGGACCGCCGATGACCACACCGGATACAATGCGACGCGAACACTGCGTTGAAGACAATAAGCGGCACCTGCCGTGGATTATCGCTGCCCTGATGCTGAGCATGCTTATGAGCTCACTGGGGCAAATGATTTTTTCGACCGCCCTGCCGACCATCGTCGGCGAACTCGGCGGCGTGGATCACATGACCTGGGTGATCTCTGGTTTCCTTGTGGGGCAGACTGTGTCCTTGCCGATCTTCGGCAAGCTTGGCGACCAGATCGGTCGCAAGGGCCTCTTTATTTTTGCCAATGTTCTCTTCGTCGTGGGCTCCATCATCGGTGGCGCCGCGCAGTCGATGGGCGTGCTGATTATTGCCCGCGTTGTGCAGGGTGTCGCCGGTGGCGGCATGCAGATCCTTTCGCAAGCCATCACCGCCGAGGTGACCACCCCACGTGAGCGCGGTAAGTACATGGGCATCATGGGCTCTGTCTTTGGTGTCGCGTCCGTCTTGGGCCCGGTACTGGGCGGCTGGTTCACCGATGGGCCAGGTTGGCGCTGGGGTCTCTGGCTCAATGTTCCGATCGGTATTGCGGCGATTATCGCCATCTGGATTCTCCTGCGCCTGCCAAAGAAGCAGGCTTCCTTCCAGATGGACATCTGGGGCACGATCACCATGATTATCGCCACGACCGCCCTCATCCTGACCGTGACCTGGGGCGGCAATGATTACGAATGGACCAGCCCAACCATCCTCACACTCATTGCTGTGACCATTGTTTTCGGCACTGCATTCGTATTCATCGAACTGCGCGCCGCTGACCCTCTGGTCCCGATGCGCGTGTTCAAGAACCGCAACTTCGTGCTCACGACCGTCGCCGGTTTTGGCATCGGTATCTTCATGTTCGGTTCCCTGGCATACGTCCCGACGTACCTGCAGATGGTGCACGCTCTTTCCCCAACCAACGCGGGCTTGATGATGATCACCATGATGGTCGGCGTCATGGGCACCTCCATCGCCGTGGGTAACTTGGTGTCCCGGTACGGCAAGTACAAGTGGTACCCAATCGTGGGTCTGACAATTGTTACCGGCGCACTTCTGCTCCTGTCTACCCTGACGCGTGAGACCCCACTGTGGCAGTTCGGTCTGTACATGTTCATCTTCGGTTTCGGCATCGGCTGCGCCATGCAGATCCTCGTGCTCATCGTCCAGAACAGCTTCTCAGTCCGGGAAGTGGGTACGGTCACGGCCGCGAACAACTTCTTCCGCCAGATTGGTGGTTCGATGGGTGCGGCACTCGTCGGTGGCCTTTTCGTTGACCGTCTGCGCAGCCTCATGCAGGAACGGCTCCCGCAGGCCATGCAGAGCTTGGGCGACCAAGCAGGCGAAGTCATGGAGCGTTTTGGTGGCGCAGGCAGCAACGTCGCGTCCTTCGTGTCTAACCTGACGCCGCAAACTGTGAATTCGCTTCCCGACGTCCTTCGGTTCGCCATCCAAGACAGCTACAACGATGCCCTGACCCCGATCTTCCTGTTGCTTGCCCCCTTGGCCGCACTATGCACAATCCTGCTGCTGTGGATTACGGAAGATAAGTTGAAGGAGACGAACTCGTAGTCTCGAACGAGTAAAGAGGTAGGCATTCGCAACGAATGCCTACCTCTTTTTCGTTTCGTTCACCAGAAGAGAAAAAACGCGCGCACCTTCGTGGTGCGCGCAACTTTTTATCGACCTAGTTCTCCGGCAGTTCCTCGACGGGCATCGCCGGCTTGGGAAGTAGCTTCTCCCACACGTCGGTATCACGCCACTGGCCAGCCATCTCGCCGTACGGCATCTTGGCCAAGTGGTGGTAGGTGCCTACCTTCTCAAACCCGCGCGACTGGTGCAGGCGCGCTGAACCTTCATTCTCCGGGAAAATCCAGGAGTGAATAGCCCACTTGCCCAACTCGGAGCACCGAGCAATCATGCGGTCCAACAGGGCGCCTGCGACTCCGCGACCTTGAGCGGCGGAGGAAATGTAAATGGAATCCTCTACCACGCCGTGGAAGACCTGGCGGGAGGAGGCTGGTGCCGCTGCGACCCATCCGATGATGGTTTCATCTGCATCGTCTTCAGCCGCTACAAAAACGGTTTCCATAATCTTGGCGGAGGAGAACTTCTCCCACGTTGGGGCACTTCGCTCGTACGAAGCGTGACCGGAGTCAAGCCCCTCTTCGTAGATCTTTTGCACCTGGGGGAAATCTTCGCGCCTAAATTCACGGATGTGGAAAGCCTTTTCTGACATAAGCACAATTGTCCCAGTCCGAACCCAATTCTGCCAACACCCTATGCGTGAAATATCAACAAAGCACTGGTCATACGATTAAAAAAATACTGGCGGGAGATTACTCTCACCGCCAGCACAGGCCACGTATGGTTCCCTAGTGGGAATGAGCCTTATTCAGTCACGGAACCCCAGACACCGTCCTGGTTAACCCACGAGATGGTGCCGCCTGCAAATACCTGGGACCAGCCCTCAGCGCCGGTAGCGTCGTGCTCATTCTCGGTTGGGACGCCGAACTGAGAATCAACTCCGCCGGCTTCACGCCAGGTCTGAGCAATCATGCCCTGAACCAGGTATGCGCCGTGCTCTGGGGAGAATACAATGTAACGGCCGTTCTCATATTCAGCGGTGTAGACGGCTTCGTCGTTGGTCTCGACGTTCTGGAGTTCACCCAGGCCGTCGTGAAGTGCTGCTTCTTCCTGCAGCGCAGCAGGAATCTTAACGGTCTCGCCACCTGCGGTGGTTGCCTCGACCAGGTCTTCGTCAGCGACTGCGGTGACAACCTCGGACTCGGTCTCTACAACAGTGGTCTGCTCAGTGGACGTTGCAGAAGCGGATGCGGACGTGGTCGACGCAGTGTTAGCGCTGTTATCCGCATTGTCAGCGCATGCGGTCAGGCCGGTAGCTAGCGCGACGGCTGCAACGGGAGCAACAAGCTTAGATAGTTTCATAATGAACCTTTCTGTTCGTGAAGTGCGTAACCCCATGTTTACCTGCACTTTTCACAGAACGCCATTAATCAACATTAATTATAACTAGAAAAAGGTGCTTTCTTTACTGGTCAGCGCCGTTTCTTACCACGGCTGAATTTTTGTGTTTTACCTGAACGTTTCCTGCCATTGGTGGTCGTTTTCCGCGTCGCTTTCACGGCCTTCGGCGCTACCTTCTTCGCCTTCTTCGGCGCAACTTGGCGCGACGATCCCGCACGGCGCCCCTTCGCAATGCCTACGAAATCCTGGATCGCGTCACAGTCATCGTCCTTGCGCCAAACGAGGGCAATGCGTGTCCGCGGTATCGGCTCCCCCTCCCCAACCACGTATTCCAGCGGAACAACCTGCTTCTTAGACAAGACTTTCAACACCGGCTGCGGCGCTAAAGCAATCCCTACGTTGGCCGCCACCACCTGAAGCGCGGTACGTAACTCTGCCATATCAACAGAACCGTCCGCAGCAATCTGGTAATTGAGGTGCTCATCTGCGACATCGGCGGCACGCAGCTTCTGCCCCACCTCGGCGTAAATGCTGTCCTTGGGCACAGCAATGCCGGGGGATTCTTCATAGAGTTCTACGAGGTGGTAATCCTCCACGAAGGCGTCGTCAAGCCGTGGATCCGGAAGGCGAACCAACCCGAGTGTGGTGCCCGCCAGCACGTCGCCTAGAGCGTCGTCACTGCCCACTGCCTGCACCCCGCCGTGGTCGGTGAACTCGTTGAAGCGGCGGAACCATTTGCCGGGTTCCGTTCCAGTGACAAAGCTCAAGGAAAGCATGCGCTTAATGCTACCGTTAAGAACTATGAGCGAAGCACATGAACACCGCGAACCCTCCGGGACCGCCATGAAGCCGCAGACAGCGGCGAAGAAATTAGGCATTTTCCTGCCGGCTACCCCACAGGAATTTCAGGACAACGCAATCACGCATGCACAGCTGCGCGAACTGCACAATAATCCGCCCGAGTGGCTGCAGCAGCTGCGACTGAATGGCCCGCACCCGCGCCCGGTCGTGGCTCAGAAACTGGGCATTACGATCGCTGCCCTCAAGCGCAACGGCATGGATAAGGCTCTGACCACTGCGGAGATTAAGGAACTGCTGGAAGATCAGCCCGAGTGGCTGCGCAAGGCCCGCACCGCGATGGCAGAAGGCCGCGCGGAGCACACCTCTGAAGAGAGCGACGCCTAACCCGCCGCAGCACAAACCGGCAGAGAAAAGAGCCGCACTCCATTTGTGGGAGTGCGGCTCTTCGCCTCGGGCGGATTAGCCCATGAGCTTCATGTCTTCGAGGCCATCGTAGAGCGGGTACTGCTCAGCGATAGCGTCGACGCGCTTACGCAGCGCTGCGACATCAGCGTTCTTACCTGCTGCGAGGGCGGTACCGATGATGTCGGCAACTTCCTCGAAAGCCTTCGCGTCCAGGCCGCGGGTAGCCAATGCTGGCGTACCGATGCGCAGGCCGGAGGACACGGCTGGCGGACGTGGGTCGAACGGCACGGAGTTGCGGTTGACGGTAATGCCAACCTCGTGGAGGAGGTCTTCTGCCTGCTGGCCGTCCATCTCCGAGTTGCGCAGGTCTGCGAGAACCAGGTGGACGTCAGTGCCGCCGGTGAGAACGTCAACGCCGGCTGCGCGGCAATCTGCGGCCGTCAGACGCTCTGCGACGATGCGCGCGCCTTCGAGGGTGCGCTCCTGGCGATGCTTGAACTCTTCAGTAGCTGCAAGCTTGAGGGCCACAGCCTTCGCAGCGACCACGTGCATGAGCGGGCCACCCTGCTGGCCAGGGAATACAGCAGAGTTAATCTTCTTTGCCCATTCCTGACGAGCCAGAATCATGCCCGAGCGTGGACCGCCAAGGGTCTTGTGGATGGTGGTGGACACGATATCTGCATAATCGACCGGGTTCGGGTGCAGGCCCGCTGCAACCAGACCGGCAAAGTGTGCCATGTCGGTCCATAGGACGGCCCCGACCTCGTCGGCAATGTCGCGGAAAGCCTGGAAATCCAGGGTGCGTGGGTATGCCGACCAACCCGCGATAATAACCTTCGGACGTTCCTTGAGCGCCAGCTCACGGACCTTATCCATATCAATGCGCATGGTCTCTGGGTCAACTTCGTAAGCAACGACCTCGTACAGGCGGCCCGAGAAGTTGATCTTCATGCCGTGAGTGAGGTGCCCACCGTGAGCCAGGGACAGGCCCATGATCTTGTCGCCAGCAGTAGCTGCAGCGTGCAGAACGGCAGCGTTTGCCTGCGCACCGGAGTGTGGCTGGACGTTAGCGAACTCAGCGCCGAAGAGCTCCTTGGCGCGGTCACGTGCCAGATCTTCGACGATGTCTGCGTATTCGCAACCACCGTAGTAGCGGCGGCCTGGGTAACCTTCCGCGTACTTATTGGTAAAAACGGACCCCTGCGCCTGCAATACGGCGCGGGGGACAAAGTTTTCGGAGGCAATCATTTCCAGCGTGGTGCGCTGACGTGCAAGTTCATTTTTAATCGCATCAGCTACGACAGGGTCGAGCTGCGAAAGCTCTTGGAACCTCAGGTCTTCACTCATGTACAGGGTCTACCTTCCAGAGGGGCGGGTCAATTTACCTCCCATGAGCATAGTCCTTAAGCCCGCTTCTACCCCCATTTACAGAAATTTTTATGCGCCCGTAATAATGGACCCATGGCAAAAATCAGCCCGTACGTAGAATTTGGGCGCGAGCAATGGCGCCACCTGCGTGACGGCATGCCCCAGGTTCTCACCGCTGACGAGGTAGATTCACTGCGCGGCCTCGGCGAAATGATCGACCTCACCGAGGTGGAGGAAGTGTATCTGCCGCTGTCGCGTCTGATTCACTTGCAGGTGGAGGCGCAGCAAAAGCTTTACGACGCCACCGATACCTTCCTCGGCGGGGCCAGCGACACTGTGCCATTTGTTATCGGCATCGCCGGTTCCGTGGCCGTGGGAAAATCCACCACCGCCCGCCTCCTGCAAGTGCTTCTGCAACGGTGGGATAGTCACCCGCGCGTGGACCTTGTGACCACCGATGGGTTCCTCTACCCCGCCGCCGAGCTAGAAGCCCGCCAGCTCATGCACCGTAAAGGCTTCCCGGAGTCGTACGATCGCCGAGCGCTGCTGCGCTTTGTCACCGACGTGAAAGCCGGTAAGCCAGAAGTTGAAGCGCCCGTATATTCGCACCGTCTCTACGACCGCGTTCCCGGCGCAGTTCAGGTGGTGCGCCGGCCGGATATCCTCATCGTCGAGGGCCTGAACGTATTACAAACCGGCCCGACACTTATGATTTCGGATCTTTTCGATTTCTCAATCTACGTCGACGCACCCGCTGACACCATCGAAGAGTGGTACATCAAACGCTTCCTGTTAATGCGTTCCACGGAATTCCGCCGGCCAGAGGCCCACTTCGGGCACTTCGCGGAGTTCGACGATGCTTCGGCAACCGCCGCAGCCCGCGAAATTTGGCAGTCCATCAACCTACCCAACTTGGTTGAAAACATTTTGCCCACGCGCATTCGTGCGAACCTGGTGCTCACGAAGGGAAACAACCACCAGGTGCAGCGCGTACGTATGCGTAAAATCTAGCTACTTGCCAAAACGGCGGGAACGTTGCGAATAATCGCGCAGCGCACGCAGGAAGTCAATCTTGCGGAATGCTGGCCAGTACGTATCCGTAAACCAAATCTCCGAATAGGCGGACTGCCACAGCAAGAAACCGGACAAACGCTGCTCCCCTGACGTGCGAATCACCAAGTCAGGATCCGGTTGGCCGGAAGTGTACAGGTGCTCAGAAATAGATTCCACGCACACCTTGCCGGATAGTTCTTCTGGGGATACGCCGGCAGCCAGGGAGTCGTCGATAAGCCCCCGAACAGCATCCACGATTTCTTGGCGCCCACCGTAGCCAATTGCCACGTTCACAACAACACCCGAGCAATCTTGCGTGCGCGCAGCTGCGTCGTGGAGACGCTGCGCAAACTCGGGCGGGAACACGTCCGTGTGCCCGACTAAGCGGACCTTGCACTGGTTTCCCGGTTCCGCGAGCTCTTCTACGACATCCGAGATAATTCCGAACAGCAACTTCAGTTCTTCATCCGAGCGCTTCAGGTTCTCCGTGGACAGTAAGTACACCGTCACAATCTCCACGTCGGTGTCAGCGCACCACCGCACCAGCTCGCCAACCTTCTTCGCACCAATCCGGTGGCCGTGAGAAACGTCCGCAAAGCCTGCTTCCCGAGCCCACCGACGGTTACCGTCCGCCATAACCGCCACGTGCCTAGGCTGCGCACGACCTTTAAGTTCTTTACGCAGCCGGCGCTCATACAGCGGGTACAAGATGCGCTCGGAGAGGATATTCACACCTGCAATCCTACAGCCTGCCGTCACGGCCGCGACACGCGGGCACACCAATTCACAGGCACCCGGGAGACTGGCCGGATCTTAGAAAAATTTGCGCTTGTTTCGGTCCAGAATGCCGACCTCAGCCATCGCTGCGTCAATCGCCTCTTGGTCGAACGGATCAATGCCATTAGCCTCTGCGAAGACACGACGCCGGTTCATGCGTGTGAAGCGTCGGTAGAAAGCCCAACCGATGTAGAGCACAGCAGCAAGCAAGCACACGATCACGAACAAGCCAATCGGCGACGCCTTGCCAAACTCGGGTCCGAGAGGGCCGCCCTTTTGCTGCTGGGCAAACAGTTCAACATTCATTGCTGCAGCGTGCACCGCGTTAAATGCGGCAGCGCTCAGCTGCGTTAATCCAGCCATGGCGGACACTGCCATGTTGGCCTCCTTGGAAAATCTTTGTTCGTATAACCTGCCCGGTCACCTAAGTGGGCCAAGCGGCGCGGTGGCGCAGCGGCTCAACAACACAGCGGCGCGGCGGGCAAGTTTTTACACTAACGCCTAAGCCTAACCCGCTACGTGGTCTCCGACGGAATCCCGGCGAACAAATCTGTCTCCGGGAGGTCTGTGGAAACGCGGGTGCGCGCCAGCTCGAATTCTTCTGTAGGCCACAGGCGTGCTTGGTCGGCTGGTGGCGTCGCTAAGAAAGCACCAGCCGGATCAATCTGAGTGGCGTGCGCGCGCAAAGCCTGATCCCGTTGTTCAAAGTAATCTCCGCACGTCACCTGGGTGGTCACGCGGGCCATAATGTCGCCGTCGAGTTCATCCCAGCGGGCGATCATCGGGCCGTATGGGCTGTGCTTGCCCTGCTCTTTGAGCAACGTATCAAAAAGGACCATGCGCTGCTTTACAAAACCGTGGCTGTAGTACAGCTTGAGTGGAGTCCACGCTTCGCCGGTTTCTGGGGCATAGTGCGGGTCGCCGGCCTTTTCCCACGCAATCATGGAAGCGGCGTGTACCTGCAGGTGGTCGGGGTGCGGGTAGCCGCCGTTTTCGTCGTAAGTAATGATGACATGCGGCTTGAAGTCACGGATGCACTTAACCAAATTGCGGGCTACGTCTTCAGCTGGTTGCAGGGCAAAACAGTTATCGGGCAGCGGTGGGAGTGGATCGCCTTCTGGAAGGCCCGAGTCCTCGTAGCCCATCCAGATGTGTTCGACGCCGAGCGCGTTGACGGCAGCGGCCATTTCTTCCTTACGAACGGCGGTGATGTTTTCTAAGATGCCCGGCTTATCCATCGCTGGGTTCAAGATGGAACCGCGCTCGCCGCCAGTGCAGGTAACGACGACCACCCGGTTGCCCTCCGCAGCGTACTTAGCCATCGTGGCTGCACCCTTCGAGGATTCATCGTCGGGGTGGGCGTGGATAGCCATCAAGCGCAATCCAGTAGTTGCCTCTTTATTGTCTGCCACCGTCTTCAACTCCTTAAACCTGTCCTGCCGATAGGCGCCATGTATCTATATGTAACGTCTGTAAATTCTTTGCATCTTCCACGGCCCAGCGGAGACCTCCAGAATGGACCGCGCTTTATGGCCTCCTACCCTACCCATAGATGAGGTTGACGTGTCATAGGCCCACATTCTGCACGTTCGCGGGAAGTCGGTAGGATACCTAAACAGACGTGGCGAACTGTTTGCCACACTCACCGCGCACACGAGCAGCGTGCTGCCCTCATGTGACCGTTTCCGGGTACAAACCAAGGAAGATGTATGCCTCAGCCTCCGACCTACAACAATGGCCCCAGTGACCACACGAACCCGATCGACCGCCAGCGTCCAGCAGGCCGCTACCAAGCAGCGGGGAAAACTGCGGCTAAGAGCCAACTGAGTTCCAAGTTATTGGCAGTCGGACTAGTAGCGATTGTGGTTTTGGCCGTTATTTTCGGCGCCCGCTATATGGCTAACCGTTCCGCTGTTCCGGTCAGCGCCCAGATGGGCGAATTTGAAACTATCGACGACAACCACATCGGCATGTACGTCGACGTCTTGCGTGACGATGTTTCCCAGCCGTCGTACTGCATCGTGAAAGCCCTGGACTACAACATGGCAGAAGTCGGACGCCGGGAGATCCTGATTCCGGCCGGCGGCCCTGAAGCGCAGCGGTTGTGGACGGTCATCCCGACCCGTGCTTATCCTGTTTCCGTGGGGGTATACGGATGTGCGACCGATATCCCCCACCACATGGACCTGCAATAATAGGCACGGGGCTGGCGTGCTAGTATCGCCCCAATCACGTATTTAATACGTCGGCGCACGCGGCCACTACTGGCGGCAGTCCCAACAAGAAAGGTTTTTTAGGTTTTTTCCATGGCTGAAGACGCAAAACTGCAGTACATCACCCCGGAGACGAAGAAGAAGCTGGAGGAAGAGCTCCAGGCACTGATCGACCACCGCCCGGTCGTCGCAGCGGAAATTAACGAACGCCGCGAAGAGGGCGACCTCAAGGAAAATGCCGGCTACGACGCCGCCCGCGAAATGCAGGACCAGGAAGAGGCCCGCATTAAGCAGATTTCTGAGGTCCTGGCGAACTCCACGACGGAACGCTCCGGCCTGGTCGAGGGCGTTGCTCACGTCGGCTCTGTGGTCCACGTGTACTACAACGGCGATGTAAACGATAAGGAAACCTTCCTCATCGGTACTCGCGCGGCTGCGTCCGACAACAAGGATCTAGAAACCTACTCTGAGCAATCCCCACTGGGCGCTGCGATCTTGGGCGCTCAGGAAGGTGAGACCCGTGAGTACACCGCCCCGAACGGCAACACCATCACGGTCACCATTGAATCTGCTGCTCCGTACGATTCCGTGAAGGCTGCTACTCCACGCGCATAGGACGCGTGAGCGCTTTCTTACTTCGCATTCTTTTTAAGGACCCGACATGACGTTTTCTCGCCCTGTAGCTGCGCTTGCTGTTGCAGCTTCTGCTCTCGCATTGACTGCATGCTCGCCTGCCCTGCAGGTTGATTCCGCAGAGAAGGTTGATACTGCGACGCACTTCCCAGCTACTCCGCTTCCGGAGTGGGATGCCGCTGCAACCACCACCGCTACCCCGTCTGCTGCCGCTAACGCCGAGTCCGCGACTCTGGTAGCTGCACCAGACACCCCTGCGTTCATTGACCAGGTTGGCGTGGTAACCCGCACCCCGGTGACGATCCAGACGTCGTACACCTCTAACGAGGGCCAGCTCACGGGCATCCAGTGGACGTCGTGGACCAAGACTCGTGCGCTCGGCTCTGGCACGCTTGTCGACGCCTCCGGCAACGAAACCGAAAACGTCCCAGTGCGCCTCACCGCGCCAATCCCCCACACTTCCGGTGTTGAGGTTTTCTCCGTACTGGAAATCGATGGCGAAGAGGTCGTTCGCTAAGGCTTTGTAGCGCGTACGAAAAAGGGCGGATCCGTATTTTTACGGATCCGCCCTTTTGAGCTTTAGGTTAGCGTTGCTGGAAGTAGCTGAGCAGACGCAGGATTTCGGTGTACAACCAGACCAGGGTGACGGCCAAGCCGAGGGCTACGCCCCATGCGTTTTCAGCAGGTGCGCCAGCGCGGATCAGTTTGTCTGCGGCGTCGAAGTCCTGCAGGAAGCTTAGGGCTGCCAGACCGATGCAGACGAGCGAGAATACGATGGCCAGCATTCCGCCGTCGCGAAGAGGGTTGAAGCCGGTGAACAGTGCCAGCAGCAGGTTGCCCAGGGAGAGTACCGCTACGCCCACGAGTGCGCCGATGAGAATCTTGGTGAACTTGGGGGTGACCTTAATTGCACCAGTCTTGTATACGAAGAGCATGCCAATAAACACGCCGACGGTGCCCAATACGGCCTGGCCAATCATGAGGCCAGCGTTTTCCTGGCCGATCATCCAGCCGGAGAACAATAGGGTAAGTCCACCGACGAAGAGGCCTTCGAACGCGGCGTAAATGAGGGTGACCATCGCGGAACCGAACTTGCGCGAGAATGCGCTAATCAGCACGGTAATGAAGCCACCGATACCGCCAATGCCTGTAAGTATCAGGGCAAGGCCAGGGTTAACCATAGAGATACCGAAGTTGACGATCGCCATGACGATAATGACGGCTAAGGTAATTCCGGTCTTCGTGACTACATCGTCTACGGTCATTGCCCGCTGCGGCGCCTGCTGGGCAGGCATTCCGTAGGACTGTTGCCCGTAAGGCTGGTAGCCCTGGTGTTGACGCTGGTCCTTCTCCAGCGTGGTCATCACGGGATTAGTGCTGCGCATTTCTAGTCCTCCAACTAATTTTTACGTACGCCTCTCAACCTTCTTAATCTCAGGTCTAGGCGAGTCTACATAAAATACAACGGATGCGCGGCACACAATGTTCCCGCTGGAGGCCAGAAACTAGCTCCGCTTTAGCGCTCGAGCCACTCCGATCGCAGAAAACCATGCCGGCTGCACATGGCCTCCCACCCCATCGGACTAATCTTGACCACCATTCTGCGCCCACACAGCGGACAGATGCGGGGCGCATCATACGGGCGGTTGGGATCGCGGGGCAATTCGATTTCATGCGAAAGGACCGCCTGGGCAAGCTCTGTGGAATCCGGGATGCGCACTAGAGGGACCTCAAGGTTTCGCGGACGACGTCGCCAGGCACCTCCACCGGCCGCCTTATTGGAATGATGCCCAGATTCATCACGGCATCGACAGCGTCACGATCCGCCTCAATGGGGCGGCCTAATGTGGTGAGGTAGTTGCCACCGATGATCGCGTTGGCTCCACCGAGCAGGCCTTGCTCCGTGCCGTCGTCGCCAAGCGCGAGCTCCGTTCCGCCGGCAAAGCGCAGCTGCGCGTACGGCATAGCCAGGCGGAATGCGGCGACAGCGCGGAGCGCTTCACCTTGTGGCACGAGGTCACGGTCCGCGAACGGGGTGCCAGGGCGTGGGTCGAGGAAGTTCATCGGCACTTCGTGTGGGCTTATCGACGCCAATTGCGCCGCGAACTCAGCGCGCTGTTCGACAGTTTCGCCGAGCCCAATGATTCCACCGCAGCACACTTCCATGCCGACGGCCCGAACGTTGTCCAAGGTGTGCTTGCGCTCATCCCACGTGTGGGTGGTTACCACGTTGGGGAAGAAAGAGCGTGCGGTCTCCAGGTTGTGGTTGTATCGAGTCACACCCATCGCAGCGAGTTGCTCGGCCTGCTCCAGCGTAAGGATACCCAGCGATGCGGAAATGCTGATGTTCACCTCCGCATTGATAGCGGCGACTGCTTCGCGGACTTGGTCGAGAAGCCCAGGTGTGGGCCCTTTGACGGCAGCGACGATGCAAAATTCGCTGGCGCCCATCTTCTCAGTTTGCTTGGCCGCCTCGACGAGTTCTGGAATGTTGAGCGTGACCGCGCGCACCGGCGATTCAAAGAGCCCGGACTGCGAACAGAAATGGCAATCCTCCGGGCAGCCGCCAGTTTTCAGGGAGATGATGCCTTCCAGGCTTACCTCTACCCCGCAGTGCTTAATGCGGGTTTCGTGAGCAAGTTCGAGGATTGCGGGAAGTTCGTCATCGCTGACGGTCAGTACCTGCAAGATCTCTTCTTCGGTGAGGCCTTCACCATTGTCGAATGCTTTCTTGCGTGCGATGTCGTAGATCGATGTCATAATTTCTCCCTCATTGAACAGCGTTCAGTACTGTGCGCAAAACCTTATCAGTAGGTGCTGAACATTGTTCAATTGTGGGTGTCAGGTGGGGCAACCAAAAGTACGCTACTAGAGTCGTGGCATGACACATCTGTTCCTAGACAAACACTTCCCCGCCGTGTGGGCCGACCTCGGCCCTTTCACAGGACTCGACGCCACCGCCTGGGTTGAACTGCTCGGTCACGGCGAACACACTGCCCGCGAAGGTGTGGACTACGTTCTTTCCGCCGTGGAAAAACACAATCCCGCGCTTAATGCATTCCACATGGTATTCAGCCAAGAAGCACGCGATCGCGCTGCCGAACTAGACGCACTCCCCGCCAATCAACGGGGCCCGCTGCACGGTATCCCGGTCGCTGTCAAAGAGGAATACAACATTAAAGGTGTGCCCACCATGCTCGGCGTTCCTGGCGCATACACGCCTGCGCCCCAAGACTCGGAGGTCGTGCGCCTCGTGCGCGATGCTGGCGCCATCATCATCGGGACCACGCGTATGCCAGAATTCGGACTCCTCCCCGTCACTGAGACAAAGAACTATGGCGTAACCACAAATCCGTGGGACCTGACAAAGACGCCCGGCGGTTCATCAGGCGGTTCCGCCGCGGCTGTAGCTGCAGGGATCGTCCCCTTAGCTCTCGCCTCCGACGGCTGTGGTTCGATCCGCATCCCCTCGGCTCGGTGCGGACTTTACGGTTTGAAGCCGGAGCGTGGGAGCGTCGCACAGCACGAAAAGACGTGGGTGGAACTGGGCACCCAAGGGCCCTTAGCACGCTCCGCCCGCGACCTTGCGCTGGTTTTTGATGTGATTGCGGAGCCCGGCTTCACGGCTGCGCTCACTGAGCACAAGACGCTACGCATCGGCGTGACTACCGACTACATCCTCCCTGTTGCGAGAGAAAACAAGCGGGCTGTCCACGAAACAGTTCAGCGCTTGAGCTCGCTGGGCCACACGATCGTCAACGACGATATTTGCCTCTCCGATGTCACCGCAGCATTCCTCCCGCAAGTTATCCGAGGCGTCGGCGAGGAGGTTGAATCCATCGATGACACCACCAGCATCGACTACCGTTCACGGGTCCTCGCCGCGGTTAATCGCATCATGCCGGAATCAGTCATCAACCGCGCCCGACAACGCTCCTTTGAAGCCGCCGAGCGCATTGATTCGCTTTTCGACGACCACGGCATCGACATACTCCTCACCCCAACCGTGGCCAACCGCCCTACCAAGGCTGGCGCTTTCCAGGGCGCAGGACCGCTACGCACCATCGCAATGTGCGCCCGCCCCACAGCATTTACATCTGTATTTAACGTTTCCGGAAACCCCGCTCTTGCCGTACCGACCGGTATGGGCAGCGACGGACTCCCTCTTTCTGTGCAGCTGGTGGCCAAACACGGTCAGCAAAAACAGCTAGTGGGCTTGGCCCAACAATTGAATTAGCAGACCCGCGAAGAACCAACCTGATCCGCGGCCCAATTAAGCTGCCCGCATACCTGGTTGGTTACGTCCCTACGCCACTGCTCAAGCGGGTTGAGCACGGCGGCTTCTACCACGTTCTGCGGGCCTAAATCAACGCGCTGAACATCAGCGGTGTGGTCTCCGGCATTGCCGTACGTGTTCGCCGCGACGGTAAAACCATTCCCGATGGACACGCTGGCGTGGATGTTTCGGTTATCTGCCCACCCGAATTTTGTCCCCTCCATGCCAGGCAGGGTCGCAGTACCAAAGTCTTGGCGGTAACCGTCCGCAGCAATCGGAGCAGCGTTGCGCATCCCGTTAAACAGGGGTGCCGCGATGGGGTCACCGTGGATGGCCTCTACAAAGCGGGCGAGATTTTCCGTCGACGTCCCAGAGTTACCCCAGTAGCCATTACGATGCGTTGCGCCGAGCCCAAAATCTCGCGCGACAGAATCAATCGCCTGCGGATACTTTGCGTCCAGATTCGAGGCAATTCCATCGTGGCTGACTCGGATCATTTCCTCTACCTGCCATTTGTCCGGTTCCGCACCGTACTTCAGCACCCAGTAGCCCAAGTACAGTTTCGCAAGCGATAAAGCCGGGCGAGTTTCGTTAGCATTCGGCGTGGACACGGTGACCCCACTCACGTGCCGGACGGTGACTTGAGTACGTCCGGGAACATCGTGCAGGATTGGTGCTGCCGATGCGACAGCTGGGCTCAACGTTGCTGCAGCCAGAACCGCAGCACAAGTACGGGAAATGAAACGCATAAATTTAGCCTAGTCCACCAATGGTCTAGGCGCGCTCGGGATACCCCTACCTTTGCAATGCGTTATAAAAAATAGTCAGGCCAGGAGCTGTAAAAAACTCTCTGACCTGACATCGTGTGCCCCCAGTGGGACTCGAACCCACACTGAATTGATTTTAAGTCAACTGCCTCTGCCGATTGGGCTATGGGGGCGCGCCCACCAACACAATGCCGGTGGAACAACAAGACTGAAGTGTACTAAATGGCACCTTCAATGTGTGAACTGAGGTCCATAATCAAGCCATCCAGGATGTCTTTCTCCGAAATCTCGATCCGATCGAGGCCCATGACAGAGGCCATGTGGCAGATCTCTTCGACGATTAGTGAGCCAGAACCTAAGACATCTGCCCGACCCTCATGGATAACCGGGTTTTGTTTGCGCACGTGAGCCGGCGTTTCGATGACGTTCGCGGTGGTGGAAAGGAGGTCGTCGATAAGCAGTGAAGAACCGTGGATCTTTTCTGGATCATAGGTGGGCAAGCCCTGCGTGAGCGCGGACAGCGTGGTGAATGTGCCTGCGCAGCCGACGATCGCCGTGAGCCCTTGGAAGTTGAGGGCTTGGTCGACGGCGTCGAGTTGCTGCTGAACGTACTGGCGTGCCATCGCCTTTTCTTTTTCGGTGGCGGGGTCGGAGGTCATGAAACGCTCTGTGAGCCGCACGCACCCCATCTGGACACTGATTTCGCCCTGGACCTCACCGTCTGCAGTGCCGACGACGAATTCCGTCGACCCGCCACCTAAATCAATCACGCAGATGCGGCCGCGGGCGTCGGGGAGATCGCTGGCCGCACCCCGGAAGGATAGAGTTGCTTCCTCATCCCCGGAAATGACTTCCGCCTGAGCGCCCGGCTGGATGCGTCCCAGTTCCTCGGCGGTCATGGTGAAGAAATCATCCTTGTTGGAAGCGTCGCGTGTGGCCGAAGTCGCCACCATGCGCACCGCTTGGACGTCTTCCTCGAGCATCGTATCGACGTAGCCATGCAGCGCGGCCCGGGTGCGGTCGATCGCAGCGGGGTCCAGGCGCCCAGTGGCGTCGACGCCCTGCCCAAGGCGCACGATCTCCATTGTGCGCACGACGTCCGTGTAGGTGTGGCCGTCGTATTCAGAGATGAGTAGGCGGATGGAGTTGGTGCCGCAGTCGACAGCTGCAATGCGTGTCATGGTTCGCTTCCTTCAGACGTAATTAGGCGTTGGTGAAATCAAACTGGTCGATGTCAATGCCTAAGTCTTCACAGGTAGGCCAATCCTGTGGGATTGCGGTCCCGCGCAACTGCCCGTGGTCAGCGGCTAAAGCCACCGCCTCCGTACCCAATCGGAAATGTTCAGGACCTTCGGCCAATGCGTAAGCGATCAGAACGTGAAGGCACTTCACGCGGTCAGGCATGCCACCGCCGGAAAATTCGGTACCTAGGTCCTCGATAGCGTTGCGCTTGGCCAGGTAGTATTCGTGTGCTGTGCGGTAATCTTCAGCCAATTGCGCATCATCTTCGAGGCGTTGGGTCATCCACTTCATCACATGCGCCACCTCAAGCCGGGACGCTTCAGCAGTCAGGCGTGGATCCGTCAGGTAGTACAGGGTGGGGAAAGGAGTGCCGTCGTCCAGCTTGGGGGCAGTCTTCACGACGGCCGGCTGGCCGTCCGGCGTGCGGTATGAAATCTCCAGCACCCCGCGAGGAGTGCGTCCTAGCTGCGTGGTGATGATTTCAATGTCGCGCGGGTCTACAGTCATGGCCATCATTATGGCACGGCCACAGATCTATGGCGCTACTGGCTCCTCCGCCGGAACTTCACCCTCTGGCGCGGGGACGGCGGGACTGTCGCCAGGCGCTTCTGCGGGCTGCTCGACGGGCATGTGCATGTCTTCAGGCTTGACCTCGCGGGCGTCGGGCACGTCAGCGATGGAAGCCAGAAGCTTCTCATACCACGTGCTTTCGAAGCGCTCGTCGTCAGGCGAGCTGATCTCGGGGGCATTGTCCATCGCAGGGTCCATGATGCGGAAGGCAGTCTCCCCTTCCTCTATGACGCCAAACCTGTTGCGTGCTTGTTCGCGCAGGTATGCGGTGGAATTGTACTTATCAAGCTCTGCTAGGAGTTCTTCTTTCTCCGCAGTCTTGTCTTCTATAGCTTGGGTGACCCGCGCGATTTCCGTCCGGCCCTGGTGGTAATTAGATAGCGGTGCGGCCACTGCAGCCAGGACGATAATAACGGTGCCGGCGACGAGCGACATTTCCCACGGCGTCCATTTTGGCCGCGCTTTTCGGGCCTTTTTCTCCTTCGCGGGGGCGTTGTCGCGGGAAGAAACGGGAACACGCCCGATACCTCGCCGACGTGGGCGAGGTTCGGGCGTGTTCTCTGCGTTCTTCGGGTCCATAAGACCCTTATCCTAGCGCTTTATGCCTGGAAACGTGGGAACGCGCTACGACCTGCGTACTGTGCTGCTTCACCGAGCTCGAGCTCGATCTTCAGCAGGCGGTTGTACTTAGCAACGCGCTCGGAACGAGCAGGTGCACCGGTCTTGATCTGGCCACAGCCGAGTGCCACTGCGAGGTCTGCAATGGTGGTGTCCTCGGTTTCGCCGGAGCGGTGGCTCATCATGGTGTGGTAGCCGTTGCGGTGAGCCAGGTCGACAGCGTCGAAGGTTTCGGTCAGGGTACCGATCTGGTTGACCTTAACCAGCAGAGCGTTAGCTGCCTTGTTCTCGATGCCCTTCTTCAGGCGCTCAGGGTTGGTGACGAAGAAGTCGTCGCCAACAATCTGGACCTTGTCACCGATGGTTGCGGTGAGCTTGGTGTAGCCCTCCCAGTCATCCTCATCGAGTGGGTCCTCGATGGAAACGATCGGGTACTCAGCGATGAGCTCTTCGTAGACCTTGGCCATTTCCTCAGCGGTGTGCTTGCCACCCTCGAAGTGGTAAGCGCCATCCTTGTAGAACTCGGAGGAAGCAACGTCCAGTGCCAGTGCAACGTCTTCGCCTGGCTTGAAGCCAGCCTTTTCGATTGCCTCGACGATGAGGTCCAGGGCTGCACGGGTGGAGTCTACGGAAGGTGCGAAGCCACCTTCGTCGCCCAGGCCGGTGGACAGGCCCTTTTCCTTGATGACGGACTTCAGGACATGGTAGACCTCTGCGCCCATGCGCAGTGCCTCAGCGAAGGTCTCTGCGCCGATTGGGGCGATCATGAATTCCTGAACGTCAACACCGGAGTCTGCGTGTGCGCCACCGTTGACGATGTTCATCATTGGTACTGGCAGGACAGATGCGTTCGGGCCGCCGATGTAGCGGTACAGCGGGAGCTGTGCGGACTCAGCAGCAGCGTGTGCAACTGCCATAGAAACACCGAGGATGGCGTTTGCGCCGAGCTCTGCCTTGTTGGGAGTGCCGTCAAGCTCAATCATGGTCTTGTCGATGAGACGCTGCTCATCTGCTTCCAGGCCAGCCAAGGCGTCAGCAATCTTGGTGTTGACGTTTTCGACTGCCTTCTGCACGCCCTTGCCCTGGTAGCGGTCGCCACCATCGCGCAGTTCGTGTGCTTCGTGGGCGCCGGTGGATGCACCGGATGGAACACCTGCGACGCCGGTTGCGCCGTCTGCCAGGTATGCAGTTGCTTCTACGGTTGGGTTACCGCGGGAATCCAGAATTTCGCGGGCGAATACATGCATGATTTCGTTCATGAGGCCACCTCTTTCAGGTAAACGTGTAAAGCCATTGACCATTGTTGCAGAAAGTTCCGAAAAATGCAGCCTCTTGAGCCAAATAAACACAGAAAAACGGGCACATTCGGACAAATCTCACATTTTGCAGCCTCGTGAGACTCAGGCAATGCAGGTTTATGGGTATTGACGCAGCGCATACGCATTGGCGGCGTCGCGCACGTTGATCACATATTCGGTGGAATTGTTGTACGAGCGAATCCCTTGAGTCCACCCTTCTGGCGTACTCAACGTCCGATTGTTACACAGCAGGTTGGCGGCGGCGAGGGCTGCGTCGTCAATCTGCTGTGGGTCCGCGACGCCATCACCGTTCGCATCCCTGCCGAACCGCTGCCATGATTCCGGGATAAACTGCATCGGCCCGACAGCCCGATCAAACTCGGTGTCACCGTCCAGGGCACCACCGTCAGTATCCTTGATTTCTGCAAATCCCGGCGAACCGTCGAGAGCAATTCCGACGATCGGAGGATCCGCCACACCGCTACTATCCAAGCTGGACCTGTGACGCCAGGAACCAGCGTAGGTGCCGTGACGGGTCTCCACCCAGCCGATGCCGGCAAGCGTGTTCCACCGCAGGCCACATTCGGGCCAGGCGTCACGAGCAATAAGTTCGGCGTTGGCATAAGCGCGCAGGGCCTGTTCCGGGATTCCGGTATCTTCGGCGAGCTGTGGGGACCAGAAGGATAATTTGTCGGCGGTGCGCCCGGCGGCGTGAACGTCGATAAGCGGGACCTCTTCCCCGGCAGTCGGAGGCACGTTGGGCGGCACCGGTTGGCTAATGCGGATGGGATTGTTGGGGCCCAGGGCGGACAGCATCCACCCCACGAGCATGACGATGAGAAGAATCGAGATGAGCACACCGCAGCCGCATCCCATAGATTTTCTTCCCTGATTTCCCATGACAGGCGATAGTACCGTCAAGACCCCGTGCGGGAGTGAATTCCCAGGTGAAAGATAACCATTTCATAACTTTTCATAACTTCTGCCACTTTAGCCACAGATAGTTGTATGGTTAATACACTTTTAAACCCGTCTACTCTCCTGGAGGAACCATGCGTATCCGCACCCGCATCGCAGCCACCGCTGCAGCAATCCTGACCACTGCCGGCATCACAGCACCGGCAGCACAAGCTAACCCACTCGAACTCTTCGGCGCCGCTGACCAGCTCATCGCAGCAGCACCCTGCAACACCCTGGGCGACATCCTGCGCGGCACCGGCGTTCTAGGCGCCGATACCACCCGCGGCCAGCTCGTGGAATCCATCAACAAGGGCGTGAATTCCCAGAACAACGACCCGCTCGTTTCCCTGCTCACCGGCAAGTACTCCAACCAGATCGCCAACAAGGCACAGCAGTGCGGCCTGGTCAAGGCTGATCCCGTACACCCACTACTGGCCGGTTCTTCCCAGCTTCCCGAACCAGTGAAGCAGACGCTTACCCAGCTCACGGCACTGTCTAGCCGCTAAAGCTCCCGCTCCCGCCTCTTCCCTTCTTGCCACAACCGGTCCTGCTCTGTGGCATCAACCACGCCGGTTGACCCGTCAAAAAGGTACGGGGCGCGCGAACGCATCTTGGCCACGAACGCGGCTGCCACATCATCGAATGAAAAGGCGCCGCGTTCTTGCGCTATCTGGGCGTGGAACAGGACTTGCAGGAGGACGTCGGAAAGCTCACCGCACAGCTCCGCATCCGGGCCACCGATGGCTTCGACAACCTCTTGCGATTCTTCCAAGAGGTATGGCACCAAACTCTCGTGCGTCTGCGCCTGCTCCCAGCCACCCCGCGCCCGAGCAGCCGCCATCACTTCGCGGGCCTGCCAGACCGGATCGCTTAACGACGCCGCGACAAACACCTGCTCCCCGGCGCGCTCACGGTCACGTGCTTCCTCGTCCCAACCGTGTGCGATGTAGGCGTCGTCGAGATGCGGGATCGCGTCACGTGGGATCAAATCAGGCCATCTAGAATCAACGACTATTACCGTCATGACCACCAAGGCTAGTATTCAATAAATGACTTCACGCAAAGATGTCTCCCTATGGGCGCTGGTTGCGCTCATCATTGGGTCAACTGTGGGCGCAGGCATGTTCTCCCTGCCCCAAAACATCGCATCGGTTGCCGGCCCCGGCGCCATGCTCATCGGTTGGGCAATCGCCGGTGTGGGCATGCTCTCCGTGGCATTCGTCTTCCATATTCTGGCGGTCCGCCAACCCAACTTGGATTCTGGCGTCTACGCTTACGCGCGCGCTGGCTTGGGCGATTTCATCGGCTTCCTCTCCGGCTGGGGTTACTGGCTAGGTTCCGTGATCGCGCAGGTGGGCTACGCCACCTTATTCTTCTCTACGCTCGGCCATTACGTACCTTTCCTGCAGGGGCACTGGACTGTGGCAATCGCGGTCTCGTGTCTCACCTGGCTGATTTTTTACATCCTGTCGAAGGGCGTGCAGCAGGCTGCGGTACTGAACATGGTGACCACGGTGGCCAAGATTGTGCCGATCCTGAGCTTCATTGTGCTCGTCGCGTTCTTGGGCTTCAGCTGGGATAAGTTCACCTTCGACTTCTGGGGTCACGAGTCCGGGGACGTGTTCACCCAGGTGCAGGGCGTCATGCTGTTTACCGTATGGGTCTTTATCGGCGTGGAGGGGGCCTCGGTGTATTCGCGTCAGTCGCGGTCACGTAAGGATGTTTCGCGCGCCACACTCATCGGTTTCTTCAGCGTCCTAGCACTGTTGGTGTCCATTTCGGTGTTGTCATTCGGCGTTATGAGTACCGCCGAGCTGGCCGCCTTGCCGGATAACTCGATGGCCGCGGTTCTCGAGGCCGTCGTCGGCCCGTGGGGCGGCGCGCTCGTTTCCTTCGGGCTCTGCCTGTCCGTGTTGGGCGCCTACGTGTCCTGGCAGATGCTGTGCGCTGAGCCAATCACCATGATGGCACGGGACGGACTTCTCCCCGCACGCCTGAGCACTATCTCCCCGACCGGCGCCCCAATCCCCGCCCAGTTGGTCTCCACGATTGTGATCCAGGCACTGATCATCGTTTTCTTCCTCAACGAGACAACGTATGTCTCCATGGTGCAATTAGCGACGGTCGCCTACCTAGTCCCCTACTTGTTCTCCGCAATCTACCTACTGTTGTTGGCCGTGCGTGGCCGGGGGCTCGTGGGCGGACCAGGCGTCAAAGTTTCTGGCCGGGACAACGTGCGCCACGGCGTCGTCGCTGCTATCGCGGTGATTTATGCCCTGTGGCTGTTCTACGCCGCAGACCCGAAGTACATCCTCTTCGGCGCACTCGCCGTGCTTCCGGGCCTGATCCCTTATGCGTGGACTCGCCGGGCTCATGGCCTGAAAATGTTCGTCGGCGTCGAGTGGCTACTGCTTGCGATCGTGGTCGCCGGCGCCGCATGGGGTGTTTATGGCTTAGCGACGGGCGCCACCACCCTCTAAACGTGAAGCTTTCCTATGACCCACCCGCGGCACTACCGAGGGTGGGTTTTAGTATGCGTGCTTCCAGAGGGAAGAGACGGGCAGAATCTGAATACGCCCCGCAGGGCGACGCACAGTATGGACGCCATCGCCCATGTATAGGACTACTCCTGCCATCACGCGGTCGCCGAGTTTTTCCATGAGTAATTCCATATTGCGCCAAGCACGTTGGTCCACGTCGCGGGCGCTTTTCACCTCGACAAGGACCAAGCGGGCGTCGTTAAGCTCAATGACAATATCTACCTCTTGCTCACGCTGCCGGAAGTGGAAAAGCCGGTAACGCAACCTGGACCAGCCCTGTTGTTTTCGAAGTTCGCCAGCTACAAATGCTTCGAGCGTAGCCCCGAACAATTCCATTCCACCGACGAGGCGCGATTTTTCCATAGTCAGGCCAGTGAAAGTGGTTGCAAAACCAGTGTCTGCAAGCGAAATTTTCGGTTTGCGTACCACCCGTCCGGAGTAGCCAATCCCCCATGCTGGTAGGGAGTCAACCAAATACATTTGATCGAGGAGACTTAAGTATTCAGCGAGAGCCGTTTCACTAATAGCAAGACTTCGCGCCAACTTCGCTTTCACCAGCTCTGCCTGACCCTGGGAAGAAATGATCCGAAGGAGCGAATCTAAATGATGGCTGAAATCGCCACGCTGCGTCAGTTGCTGTGCATCATGCGTAGCTAAACGCTGCGCATACGACATAAACCAACGCTCAACGGCACGTTCTTTGTCCCGTTTCAACGGTTCAGGATAACCGCCGCGGATAACAGCCTCGCGAACTTCAGCATCCACATCACGATAAGGCGTCGCGCTGAAAGAATCAGGGTTATGCACTACCGCACATACCCAGTCTTCCGGCCGCTCATGACGACGCATCTCCCCCTGACTTAAGGGCCAGACAGTCAACGACTCCGCCCTCCCAGCAAGGGAATCGGACACACCCGGCAATCTAAGCAAATCTGAAGAACCAGTAATAGCCCATCGGCCCGCGCGGCGATCGGAATCGATGGCGGCCTTGAGTGCCAATGCCAATTCCGGTACACGTTGGGCCTCATCAATGACCAACGTGCGGTCGGGGGCCTGCTCCACGAAGCCCCGCGGATCCTGCAGCGCAGCGGTGCGAGTTGCTGCATCGTCAAGTGTGAGAAACAATCCGTCTCGAGATTCCAGAGCTTGACGCATCAGCGTAGTTTTGCCAACCTGGCGTGCACCTTGTACTACAAGAAGAGGTGCGTAGTCGAGAATGTCTTGTGCTTCTAAGGTGTTATGCCTGGGCACTTCCCCTTCAATAGTGAACATTTCTCTATATTAGCAGCTAAAAGCGCTAACGCGAGGTTCTGCCACCCACCAACGCGAGGTTCTGCCACCCACCAACGCGAGGTTCTGCCACCCACCAACGCGAGGTTCTGCCACCCACCACACAACACCTCGGTGACATTCGGGGGGGCCAATATCCCAACCTTTTCCTGAATATAAATATTTTGGCCCCTCGAACGTGCCAAGCTAACTCACGGGAAGCTCGCAGCTAGCGGATTGAGATAACGTCTTCGTTCTTTTCTGGCTTCCCGCCACGCACGTTGACCGGTTCCAAAGCAAACATAGAGCTTGAGAAATCGGCTACCCATTGGAGCAGGTCTTCGTCGCGAAGCACGGGGTCGGTGAGTTTCTTGCCAGCTTTCGGGAAGGACAGCTGGATTGCCTGGGCGGCGGCCCGGTAGTTGGAGCCTGGGAAGAGGCGGCGTAGGCGCACCTGCTGGGAGTCGGCAAGTTGGACCGGGTGGACCTTGATGCGGGTGCCTTGGACACCAATATCGCTGATACCGGCCTTGCGAGCATGATTGCGCAAGCGCGCTACCGCAAGCAGACGCTCCACCGGAGCCGGGTGTGGGCCGAAGCGGTCGTGCATTTCCTCCACCACCGCCGTGAGGTCCGCTTCGCTGCGGGCTGCCGCAATCTTGCGGTAGAGCTCCAGCCGCAATCGTTCCGCGTTGACGTACGTGTCCGGGATGTGTGCGTCCACGGGCAGGTCGATGCGGATTTCCTTCGGGCCCTGGTCGGTAGCATCGATGGGTTTGCCATCAGCCAATGCTCGATACGTTTCCACAGCTTCCCCGACGAGGCGCATGTACAAGTCGAAGCCCACGCCTGCGATGTGACCAGACTGCTCGGCACCGAGTACGTTGCCGGCGCCGCGCATCTCCAAGTCCTTCATCGCCACGGCCATGCCCGCGCCTAAATCGTTGTTCTGGGCGATCGTGGCAAGGCGGTCGTAGGAATTCTCGGTGAGTGTGGCACCGTTCGGGTACAAAAAGTAGGCGTACGCGCGCTCGCGGGAACGGCCCACGCGGCCACGCAGCTGGTGCAGCTGGGATAGGCCCATGTGATGGGCATTCTCGACGATCAACGTGTTGGCATTCGCAATGTCCAGGCCAGTTTCCACGATGGTGGTGCACACGAGCACATCGAATTCGCGATCCCAGAAACCTTGGACCGTGCGCTCCAACTGCTCTTCATTCATCTGGCCGTGCGCCACAACAATGCGGGCTTCCGGCACCAAATCGCGTAGTTCGCGGGCCTTCTTTTCGATGTCCTTCACCCGGTTGTGGATGTAAAAGACTTGGCCGTCGCGAAGCAACTCGCGGCGGATTGCCGCAGCAACTTGGTTGGGTTCCTCCGCGCCTACGTACGTGAGCACCGGGTGGCGATCCTCCGGCGGAGTGAGGATGGTGGACATTTCGCGGATACCGGACATGGACATTTCCAGCGTGCGCGGAATCGGGGTCGCGGACATGGTGAGCACGTCCACGTGGGTGCGCAGCGCCTTGATGTGTTCCTTGTGTTCCACACCGAAGCGCTGCTCCTCATCCACGATGATGAGCCCGAGGTTCTTCCATTGCACACCCGTCTGGAGTAGTCGGTGGGTGCCGATGACGATGTCGACGGTGCCGTCGGCAAGCCCAGCAATAATCTCCTTAGCTTCCGAGTTAGACGTAAAACGAGATAGACCGCGGATAGTGACGGGGAAGCCGTCCATGCGCTCTTCGAAGGTTTGCAGATGCTGCTGCGCAAGTAGGGTCGTGGGTACGAGCATCGCGACCTGGCGCCCATCCTGCACCGCCTTGAACGCTGCACGGACGGCAACCTCCGTCTTGCCGTAGCCCACATCGCCGACGATCACGCGATCCATCGGGACGGAAGACTCCATATCTTCCTTCACCGCGTCAATGGCAGCCATCTGGTCTTCGGTCTCCACGTAGGGGAAGTTGTCCTCCAACTCCACCTGCCACGGGGAATCCGGGGCGAAGGCATGACCCGGCGCGGACTGGCGTTTGGCGTAGAGCTGCACCAACTCGCCCGCAATCTCCCGGACTGCTGCGCGCGCTTTGCGCTTGGTGTTCTTCCAGTCCGAACCGCCCATTTTGGATAGGGTCGGGGCCTCGCCGCCGGTGTACTTGGACAGCAAGTCCAGCGATTCCATGGGAACCCACAACTGGTCGGCAGGTTGCCCGCGCTTGGAGGGGGCGTATTCCAGGACGATGTATTCGCGGCGCGAGGTTTCGTCACCACTCTTGATGGTGCGTTCTGCCATCTTGAGGAAGCGCCCAATACCGTGGGTCTCGTGGACCACATAGTCGCCAGTTTTCAGTGCGAGCGGGTCCACGCGGTTGCGGCGTTTCGCGGGCTTGCGCTTAGCTCCTGCGATGTCACCAACTCGGTTGCCGGTTAGGTCTGTTTCCGTGGCTATGACCAAAGGCATCTGCCCCGTCTTGAGCACGATGCCCGCATGTGAAAGCGCCTGGTAGATAGTCACTTCCCCCGGAGTAGGCTCCCAGGCTGGCGTAGCGACGCGCACCTTAATCCCGTTTTCCGCAAACCGCTGCTCCATGCGCTTGACCGCGCCCGCAGTCGGGGTGATGTAGGCGGCTGCTCCCCCATCGGCGGTGTGCTTTTGCAGCAGGCCCATGAACTTTTCGATCTCTTGGAGATCGCCGCGCGGTGCTGGAGCGGGATCAAATTCCAGCGGGATGGTGCGGTCCTCCGGGCCCTCCATCATTCCGCTCGGGCTGAAAGTCCACCACGGTTGCCCAGCCTTGTGGGCACCAACTTCCAGGGATTCGTACGAACGGTACGACGATGCAGAAAGATCCAGGCCCTCTGCAGCAATGGGGCCGGAAGCACCCATGGCGGCAGCTTCCCAGCCGGCTTCCATGAACTCCTGGTCCGTGGCCTCCAAGTCAGCGATGCGCTTGCGGATCTTCTCCGGCGCCACCAGAACCACATGGGTTGTGGGATGCAGCATTTCCGGTAGCGTGCACATGGGTTCGCTAATCAGCGCGGGGATGAGCGCTTCCATCCCGTCGGCTGGGGTCCGCGCCGACAGCTTAGCCAGCAATTCCACGAGGGTGGCGTTGCCGGTGTGGGTCTGTGCGAGGGCTTCGGCGCGGGCCACGACGTCGTCGGTAATCAGCAGTGCACGGGCCGGGTAAACCTCAACCTGTTCGCGCTCACTGTCTGCGATGGTGCGCTGATCCGCCACGGAGAACTGGCGGATATCGGTGACCTCATCGCCCCAGAACTCCACGCGGACCGGATAGTCGGCGGTGGTGGGGAAAACGTCGAGAATGCCACCACGCACGGCGAACTGGCCACGCTTGGCCACCATGTCTACGTGGTCGTAGGCCTTGAATACCAGTTCCTCAGTGAGGTCGGACAGCTCATACTCCCCGCCCGCACGAATCACCAGGGCCTCACGGCCTTCCACCTCACGGACCAGTGGCTGCGAAAGGGCTCGCGCGCTGGCCACGATAATGCGGTACTCATTGCGGTGCTCCAGCACCTCGGCTTGCTTACCGACGATATCCACACCCGGACTGAGCCGCTCATGCGGAAGCGTTTCCCAAGCCGGGAAGAGCGCCACCTTCTGGCCAACCATCGCGCGCAACTCCGCGGTCAGGTCTTCGGCCTCGCGGCTGGTCGCGGTCACCAGAAGGACCGGAGTTTTCCGCGACAGTGCACCAATGACCCAGGAACGGGCCTGGTCCATGGCTGTGATGTGCAGATCCTGTTCCCCGACATGCTTTAGCAGACCGGAAATGCGGGGATCGTTGCTTGCTGCCCCGAGCAGGCCGGCAAGCATTGCGGTAGCTGTACCCTGATCTGACACCTAGAAGCCTTCCTTATCTGATTCGTGTTCCAAAGCTTGTTCCAATTCCTGGGTCATATCTTCTGCTTCAACAGAAAGCGTGGGATTCTGTTCCAAACCAGACATCCCATTCCAGCACAAGTTCACGATGTGCGCTGCCACTTCCCGCTTCGGGATCTCCGGGTTGTCCAACCACCACAACGCGGTGGAGGAAACCATGCCGACGAGCGCCTGCGAGTACATCACCGCATCACCGGGGTTCAGGTTGTTGCGCTCGAAATTAGCGGCCAAAATGTGCGCCAGTTCCGCGATTGCCGAGTTCAGCAAGGTGGAGTATTTGGGAGTACTCATGTCCGGCCCGGAACCGTCGCGGGCCAGGATCTGGAAACCTGCGGTGTCCTTCTCTACATAGGTCAATAACGCGAGCACCGTCTTTTCAATACGTTGGCGCGACCGCCCGCTCTTTAACGCAGACGTCACGACCTCTTCGAGTGCCCGCATTTCGCGGTCCACCACCACCGCGTAGAGGCCTTCTTTACCCCCGAAGTGTTCGTAGACGACGGGCTTGGAAACGCGTGCACGGCCGGCAATTTCTTCCATCGAGGTGCCCTCAAACCCGCGTTCTGCGAAGAGTTCACGCCCTATTTCGATGAGTTGCTCACGGCGTTGCTTGCCGGTCATGCGCTTTTTTACCATGCGTACCAGCCTACCTTCCCCCTCAGTTGGCATTCCGGCCTGCCCGTGGGCTATTCTTTCTACCTAGCGCTACGCACGCTCTATGAGTGCTGGCGCGCTCCCCGATGGTGTAATTGGCAACACTACGGTTTTTGGTACCGTCATTCTAGGTTCGAGTCCTGGTCGGGGAACAGCAAAAGCGGCTGGTTTTGTAACCAGCCGCTTTCTTTTTTCAGCCAAGGGGCGTGTACGGGTTAGGCCGTGGTCAGCCTTGCTTCGTAACCTGGCCTTTTATGTATTGCGTCGCGCCAGCGCGTATCTGCTATACGGCGTTTGCAGCGCGTGATACGAAAAAGACATTCTGGCAGTTAAGGTGCGTTAAACACCAAGGTGAAATTTTTCAGACGCTCACAGAATGTCTTTTTAATATCATTGCCAAACCCATACCCCTTCCGGGAGCGCACAGTGTGGGACTACCGGCACGAGGAATGCTGAAGATCAGGGGTGGTGTAGCTCTTTGTTGCTAGGTCTGTACGCGAAAATATGAATCGCAGATAGATCACGGGGAGCAATAGATACCGTTTTAAGTCCCGCCAGGCTGGGAATATCCCGGATTAGAGGCAAAGCTTGCTTTAGTTGACCCGAGTTTGGGGTGGAGCGCCAATTTTCAACCGGAGCCTCACAGCCACTCAGCGCCCGGATATCTCCCACCAGTAACCACGTAGAGCACTTTCAGCAAGACTATAAACACCCACGTAAGAAGCAGTGGCGACAAACCCGCAACAATCGCAAAAACTATCAACCATCTGCTGCCAGCTCGCCACGCTAAGACACCAGGCACAACCTCCATAGGGATTGTTATCAGAAAATACGGCGGCGTTCCTTCTGGAATGATCTGTGGGAACAGATACGGGAACGCAAAGATGAACACTAAGCTCAGCGCAGACACCCAGGCTAGCCATCGTTTTCTTGTATGAGGTGGGCGCATGGGTAAACAGTACCGGGCAGCGGCGTCCGCCACTACCCGGCATGTCGTTTTCTACGAATTCTTTAATGCTCGTGGTGCCCACCGTGCGATGCAATCGCAGCAAGGTCGGCTGACTCACCCGGCTTAACGACGACAAATTGCCCCATCATGCCTGCGTCCTCATGCAAAAGCATGTGGCAGTGGTACATGTAGGCCCACTTAGGGTCCGGGTAGTAGCCAAACTCCACGAGGAGGTCCACCGTGGCTCCAGGCGGAATAGTGACGGTGTCTTTCCAGCCTTGGGTCCAGAAATCCACGTCCGTTCCGCGCACGTCGGTGACCTGGAAGCGGGCGTCGTGGATGTGGAAGTTGTGGATCCAGTCGGCGTTCTCGTTGGTCACGCGCCATAGCTCTGGTTGGGAGTGGTCGATAGTCACGTCGACGCGATTCATGTCCATGTATTCGCCGTTGATCTGGAAGGTGTTCAAGGCGAAGTCGCGGACTTCGGCAATGTCGGTGGGCAGCGGGGGTTCGTCGATAAGCGTGGTGGGTAGGGCAGCTGGCGCGGTGCCCTCCTGCGGGGCGACGATGGTCAGAAGGTCGAAATCGTCGTCAAGCCCGAAGTCGGGGGCGTGCTCAGTGTCCGGGACGCCCAGGCGGTCCGGGTGCGGGATGGCGCGCAGGACGGCGTCTTTGCCGGGCTCAAGGTCCACGATGATTTCTTGGCGTTCACCGGGCCCCATCTTCACGTGATCCACGGTGACCGGTGCTGGTAGGAAGCCAGAGTCGGTGGCAACGACCTGGAACTCACGGCCATCGTCGAAGGCGAGATTGAAGAAGCGCATTGTGGAAGCGTCCAAGATGCGCAGGCGCACGCGGGTGGTAGTGGCGTTGAAATAGGGGTTCGTAATCCCGTTGACCGTGGGCACATCCCCCTTGAGGCCAAGGTCGGGGTCGGATTCTTCGTTCAGCGATCCGTCCTCGTTGAATTTCTGGTCCATGATGATTACGGGAATGTCGTCTACCCCATAGTCGCGAGGCAGGCCCGCTTTTTCTGCGGTGCCATCATCGATGACGATCCCGCCTGCCAAACCGCGGTATGCGTGCAGGGCGGTCCGTTCGTGCGGGTGCGGGTGGTACCACAACGTTGCAGCAGGCTGCTCGATTGTCCACTGGGGTTCCCACACCTCACCGGGTTCGATGGGCTGGTGCGGCCCACCGTCGTGTTCGGCGGGAATTTTCATGCCGTGCCAGTGGATCGTGGTCATCTCGTCTAAGCCGTTGTGCACGTTGACCTGGACGCGGTCGCCCTTCTTGAAGTACAAGGTGGGGCCTAGGTGACCGCCGTTAAAACCCCAGGCCCGCGTAGTGGTATCGGGAAGGATCTGGGCGTCGTGGGCCCCGGCGTGCAGGTCGAAGGTGCGTACCCCGTCCACCATCGTGCCTTCGTCGAGAGGCGGGATAGGCAGTGGGCGCGGCTGACCCTCCCATCCGCGCGGCGTGGCAGACCCACACGCGCTCAGCGTTGCTCCCCCGGCGGTGATGACAGCTGCAGCAGCTGCACCTTTGAACAATGTTCGGCGTTGAATGAGCATACCCTTAAATCTACCTGCTATTTTCGCGCGCCTACCATCTATGAGATGACCAATAAAGATTCTTCCCAGCTAGAGAATTACAACGCCAGGCGTTTCGTGTGGTCCAACGGACTGCAAAATATTGGCGATCAGGTTCTCTCCCCGAAATCCGTCCTCCCGTGGATTATGCACGGTATGGGCGTGCCTAACTTCTTTACAGCCCTGCTCACACCGATCCGCGAATCTGGCTCCATGCTCCCGCAGGCTGCGATTACCCCGTGGGTACTATCCCAGAAATCCCGCAAGCGGGTCTGGATTATCGGCTCTTTAGGTCAGGCAGTATCCGCAGCGTTGATTGGCGTTGCTGCCTTATTCACCGAGGGCTGGGTATTCGGCCTGTTAACCATCCTGTTCCTGGCCACGCTGGCACTATCGCGTTCCTTGTGCTCCATTTCGTCGAAAGATGTGCAGGGCCGCACGATTAGTAAGGGCCACCGCGGCCGGGTTACCGGCCGGGCTACGGTCATCGGCGGTGCAGTAGCGCTCATCGCGGGTGCGGGCTTGAGCATGGTGCCTGACGACGCCACCGAAATCCTCATCGCCCTCATCTTCGGGTCCGCTGCCTGCTGGTTTTGTGCCACATTGGTCTTCCGGACCATTAAGGAGCCCGACTACGAAGACGCTCCCGAGGAGCCGAAGTCTCCCATCGACTGGGGCTTTCTGCGCACGTGCTGGGATTTATTTAGTGGTGACAAGCTCTTCCGCAACTTCGTCATAGTGCGCACCCTTTTGCTGGTCACCGCCTTATCGACGACCTTCATCGTGGTCCTGGCCCGCGAAGCCGGTGCCAGCCTCTCGGGAATCGGTGCTTTCTTGGCTGCTAGTGGTTTGGCTTCCCTGGTGGGTGGGCGCGTTTCTGGCTGGCTGTCGGATATTTCCTCACGCAACGTAATGGCTGCTGGTTCGGCGTTCGCATCCATCGTGTTGCTCGCACTGGTCGCTTCGGCGGCGTGGGCCACCCACGACATCAACGTGTGGGCCATGCCCATCGGTTTCTTCCTGGTCAACCTCGCGCACACCGCGATACGGGTGGCACGTAAAACCTATGTCGTAGACATGGCAGAAGGCGACAACCGCACCACCTACGTCAGTTCCGCAAACACCATCATGGGCATTATGCTGCTGCTCGTCGGTGGGGTTTCGGCGGTCATTTCTCTCGCGGGCGCAGCCGCCAGCCTTATTTTCTTCGCGGTCCTCGGACTGTTGGGAACGCTCCTGGCTTCCCGTATGAAAGATGTTTCATAAAGCACCTCGAGCAACGCGCCGTGTCGTGGCCCGCGTGTAGGCTTAGACAAAGTTCCTACGTCACTTATTTATTTCGTCTGGAGGCGTGCCTACCGTGGCCGATACAACTGCCCCATCTGCTCAACCCACCGCCATCATCATCCTGGCGGCAGGTGCCGGGACCCGCATGAAATCTGCAACGCAGAAAACTCTGCACTCTATCGGCGGACGCAGCCTGCTCTCGCACAGTATTCACGCGGCCGCAGGTATTGCCCCTGAACAGATCGTGGTAGTTGTGGGGCACCAGCGTGACCAGGTCTCCCCCGCCGTCGACGCCGTGGCCGAGGAGCTGGGGCGCCCGTTGATTCAGGCAGTTCAGGAAGAACAGTTAGGTACTGGCCACGCGGTGCGCTGCGGGTTGGACCAGCTGAAGGACTTCGAAGGCACGGTCCTTGTCACCAACGCCGACGTCCCTCTCCTCTCCCCCGAGACGCTGCACAAGCTGGAAGAAGCTCACGCCGGCGCAGCCGCGACCGTACTGACAATCCGCCTCGACGACCCGACCGGCTACGGCCGCATCGTCCGCAACGAAGATGGCGACGTCACCGCCATCGTCGAGCATAAGGACGCCTCCGATGCGGAACGCGCCATCCAAGAAGTCAACTCCGGTGTCTTCGCTTTCGACGCCTCCGTCCTGCGCACGGCACTCACCGAACTCCGCAGCGACAACGCCCAAGGCGAGTTTTACATCACCGACGTCCTCGAAATTGCACGGAACGCAGGACATACGGTCCGTGCTCACGTCGCTGACGACGCCGCTGAACTCGCCGGCGTGAATGACCGCGTCCAGCTTGCTGCCCTGGGCCGTGAGCTGAACCGTCGCACCGTCGAAAAGGCAATGCGCGGCGGTGCCACCATCATTGATCCAGCCACCACCTTCATCGACGTGACCGTGACCGTGGGCCACGACGTGACCATCGAACCAGGCACCCAACTGCGTGGCACTACCACAATTGCCGACGGCGCAACCGTCGGCCCGGACACCACTCTGGTGAACATGACCGTTGGCGAAGGCGCTTCCGTGATCCGCACCCACGGCCTTGACTCCGAGATCGGCGCGCATGCAAACGTGGGCCCGTTCACCTACGTTCGCCCTGGCACCGTTTTGGGCGAGCGCGGCAAGTTGGGCGGGTTCGTCGAGGCGAAGAACGCGCAGATCGGTGCTGGATCGAAGGTTCCGCACCTTACTTATGTGGGCGATGCGACCATCGGCGAAGAGAGCAATATTGGCGCGTCCTCCGTTTTTGTGAACTATGACGGCGTGAATAAGCACCACACCACCGTCGGCAGCCATGTGCGCACGGGCTCGGACACCATGTTCATTGCTCCAGTCACTGTCGGCGACGGCGCTTATTCCGGTGCCGGGACCGTCATCAAGAACGATGTGCCGGCAGGCGCCCTGGTCGTATCCGGCGGCAAGCAGCGCAACATCGAAGGCTGGGTGGTGAAGAACCGCCCAGGCACGGCTGCAGCTCACGCAGCAGCCGAGGCAGAAAAGGCAGCCGGTGCCGATGCAGCCGGGGCTAACGTGGCCTCCGACGACAGCGAGAAAACAGAAAGCGCAAGCGAATAAAACGCCCGATGGGGGTATCGATGGTGGCCCAACCTGAGCCCCCGACTAACATCCATCACGTACCCTGTTTTTAGGACATTTAAGCACTTACGAGGAAGGCTGACACGGCGCCTATGACTGCCCACTGGAAGCAAACCCACAAAAACATGATGCTCTTTAGCGGCCGGGCACACCCAGAGCTCGGCGAGCAGGTCGCACGCGAACTAGGCATTGAACTCACCCCCATGTCGGCGCACGACTTCGCAAACGGAGAAATCTTCGTCCGCTTCGATGAATCCGTCCGCGGTTCGGACTGCTTTGTTGTACAGTCCCACACCCAGCCGCTGAACAAGTGGCTGATGGAACAGCTCATCATGATTGATGCGCTCAAGCGTGGTTCCGCTCGCACGATCACCGCAATCCTGCCGTTCTACCCATACGCCCGCCAGGACAAGAAGCACCGTGGTCGCGAGCCTATCTCCGCCCGCCTGGTCGCTGACCTGCTGACCACCGCCGGCGCAGACCGCATCGTCAGCGTCGACCTGCACACCGACCAGATTCAGGGCTTCTTCGACGGCCCGGTCGACCACATGCACGCCATGCCAATCCTCACGGATTACATCAAGGGCAAGTACGAGCTGAACAACATCTGCGTGGTCTCCCCTGACGCTGGTCGCGTGAAGGTTGCTGAGAAGTGGGCTAACACGCTGGGCGACGCCCCCATGGCCTTCGTCCACAAGACGCGCTCCATCGACGTTGCCAACTCCGTGGTTGCTAACCGCGTGGTCGGTGACGTGGAGGGCAAGGACTGCGTGCTTCTCGACGACATGATTGACACCGGCGGCACCATTGCAGGCGCTTGCCGTGTGCTTAAGGAAGCAGGCGCTCGTTCCGTACTCATCGCCTGCACGCACGGTGTATTCTCCGACCCCGCTCGCGAGCGTCTGAGCCAGTGTGGTGCCGAGGAAATCATCACCACCGACACCCTGCCGCAGAACACCGAAGGCTGGGAGAACCTGACGGTCCTTTCGATCGCTCCGCTGCTGGCGAAGACGATTACCGAGATCTTCGAAAACGGTTCCGTGACCCACCTCTTCGAGGGCCAGGCTTAAACCGCCGAAACTAAAAGCGCCAGGTACGAATGCGTACCTGGCGCTTCTTGTATAACTACCCGCGGGAGGGCGAATCATGCATAAACGGCGACTCCTGGTTGTGGCACTTCTGCTCTGGATAGTGGCGCAGCTCGTTGAGTGGGGATTCTACGAGCTTGTTATCGGCGGCACTGCGAGCGTTTATGCGAAGGCGGTCGTTTTCGCCCTCTTCCCGCTCCCCTTCGTTCTGGTAGTAGCCCGCCGAATCAGCGGTGACGGAAAGTAGGAGCACGCTTCTCGACGAACGCCGCCATCCCCTCCTTCTGGTCATAGGAAGCGAACATCGCTTGGAAACCGCGCCGCTCCCACGCCACGCCTTGACTGAGCGTGGTTTCAAACGCGGTGTTTACTGCTTCCTTCGCTCTTGTGGTGGCAACGCGCGAGTAATTGCCAATGGTTGTGGCTAACTTCAAGGTTTCTTCGGCCACAGTCTCCTGCGGATAGACGCGCGCCACCAACCCGGCTTGCAGCGCTTCCTCAGCGTAGATGCGCCGACCAGACAGAATCATGTCCATAGCCAGGGACTTCCCCACCGCGCGCACCAAGCGCTGCGTCCCGCCGATGCCCGGCATGATTCCCAAGCCCACCTCGGGCTGGCCGAATACTGCGGTCTCTGAGGCGACGATGAGGTCTGCCATCATCGCCAGTTCACACCCGCCGCCGAGCGCGTAGCCGGAGACTTCCGCAATGATCGGAATACGTACCTGCGCCATCTCATCCCAGCGGCCGAAGATGTCGGATTCGTACAGTTCGGGGGCGGTTTTCTGGGCCATCTCGGTGATGTCTGCACCGGCGGCAAAAGCACGTTCACTGCCCCGAATGATGACGGCCCCGATCTCGGGGTTGGCGTCGAAGGACTTGAGGGCGTCGATAAGCGCATTCATGAGCGCGGAATTAAGTGCGTTGAGGGCTTTCGGCCGGTTCAGGGTGATAACCCCTACGCGACCTTCTTCACTAACCAGAATTGGAGTATCCATGCTGCAAGTCTACGTTTTCTTTCGCGCCTGTGACGTGTTATAGTGGCTGGGTCTCGGCGAGGGCCTTAGAGCCGTTATCGACGCGATTTAGAGCTTTGCTCCCCACCAGCGTGGGGTTTTGCCTGCGAAGACTCGACGAGAACGCGAGTCGGCCGCAGGCTTTTGTGCTTGTTAGGCCGTCATTCATCACTGAACGACGAAGGAGTCCAACAATGGCTACTTACCCTACTATTGAAGCATCCGTACGCTCCGAGTTCGGCAAGGGCTTTGCCCGCCGTCTGCGCCGCGACTGGAAGGTCCCGGGCGTCATCTACTCGGCAGAAACCGAAACTCTCCACTTCGCCGCACCACTGCTGGAGATCCAGGCACTGGTCCGCAACCACGGCGTTAACGCCATCGTTGAGATGGACATCGAGGGCGAAAAGCACCTCACCATGGTCAAGCACGTTGACCAGAACCCACTGACCCTGAACATCGACCACATCGACCTGCTCGCCATTAAGCGCGGCGAAAAGGTTGAGGTTGAGGTTCCTGTCGTCATCGAGGGCGAGCCAACCCCAGGCACCATCGCTATCCTCAACCAGGACCTCGTACTCATCGAGGCAGACGTTCTCAACATTCCAGAAGAGATCGTTGTCAACGTCGAAGGCCTCGAAGCAGACGACCAGGTTCTTGCTGGCGATCTGAAGCTTGGCGACGCAACCCTGGTCGAGGACGCAGAGAACGTCGTCGTGACCGTCTCCTGGCCTGAGGTTGACGAAGAGCTCGAGGAAGCTGCAGAGGCTGCTGAAGAAGGCGGCGCTGAAGCTGGCGCAGAGTCCACCGAAGAAGCTGCTGAGTAACAGCTCGGCGTAACTCCTAGTTACAGCAGCTGCTTGAGGCCGGTCACCCGATGCGGGTGACCGGCCTTCGTGGTTGTTGGGGGTGGCTGGGCGCTGAGGATTCTAAACGCATGCGCGAAAGCGCATACTTAGCAGCCAGACTTAATACGCCTGGTCGCACTCGGCCTGCAGGGAGGCGCCGACCTGGCATGTTAAGCCTGGCCGATAATTATTCAGCCGGGACGGCAAAAGCCGCGCAGCCGCAAGCTCCGTCGCCAGCGCCAGCCCGCGCCCCACCCGGCAACGCCTAGGAGAAGATTACCGTCCGGTTGCCGTAGACGAGCACGCGGTCCTCCAGGTGGAAGCGCAACCCGCGGGCAAGAACCTGCTTTTCCACGTCGCGGCCCAGGCGTGCCAGGTCTTCCGGCGAATCCTTGTGGGTGACGCGGATAATGTCCTGTTCGATGATGGGGCCGTCGTCGAGGTCGGAGGTGGCATAGTGGCAGGTTGCGCCAACCAGTTTCACGCCACGGTTGTATGCCTGGTGGTAGGGGCGCGCACCCATGAAGGAGGGCAGGAAGCTGTGGTGGATGTTGATCACGCGGCCAGCCCACATTTCGCACAGGTCCGGTGGGAGGATTTGCATGAAGCGGGCCATGACGATGGCGTCGGGGTTTTCGGCGTTAACAAGCTCGGCTACCTTGTCGAAGGCTTTGCGCTTTCCCACCTGGTCTTTCGGGAATGGGACGTGGTGGTAAGGGATGCCGTGGTGTTCGGCGATGTGGCGCAAATTGTCGTGGTTGCCGATGATCGCGGCGACGTCCATCGGGTAATCGTTTTCAGCGACGCGGTCCAGCAGGTCGCGCAGGCAGTGCCCTTGGTGGGAAACCAGGAGAACGGCGCGCTTGACCTCTGCAGTATCCCAGAGGCGCCAGTGGGCGGTGGGGCCGAATTCTTCTGCGATCTCGGCGATTTCTTCACGCATCTGGTCTAGGGAAATCGCGATGGAATCGGCGCGGACTGCCTGGCGGGTGAAGAACCGGTTGGTGTCGGGGTCGAGGAAGTAGTCGGCTTCGGTGATGACGCCACCGTGGCCGGCCAAAAAACTTGCGAGCCGGGCGACGATACCGGCACGGTCTGGGCAGCTAAACGTTAAAACATAGGCGCGTTCTGCATGGTGTGTCGTACTCATTCCTCACATCCTATACGGTGTGTGTATGAGTTCTCCCCTGCTGGTCGTGGGCTTGGGTAACCCGGGCCCGAAATATGAAGGAACGCGCCACAACCTGGGCGCGATGGCTGCCGACGCCTACGTGGCCGACAACTTTGGTTCGTGGACCCGGCACAAAAAATCGCAGTGCCAGGTTGCGGAGTTTCCAGGTGTGATCGTCGCAAAGCCGCAGAGTTTCATGAATCTTTCTGGCGGCCCGGTGGCCCAGCTGAGCGCGTTTTTCAAAGTACCGCCGGCGCACATTGTGGTGCTTCACGACGAGCTCGAGTTGCCCCTCGGCCAACTCCAAGTCCGCCCCGGCGGTGGCGACCGCGGGCACAACGGCTTGCGCTCTATCACTCAAGCCTTAGGCACGAAGGATTATGTGCGCCTGTCCCTGGGTATCGGACGGCCGCCCGGTCGGATGGACCCGGCGGCCTATGTGCTCAAACCGTTTTCTAAGAAGGAGCAGGTTGAGCTCCCGATTGTGTGCGCGGACGCAGCCGATGAGATTGAAACGCTGCGCGGCGCCTAATTACTTAGCGACGACCCCGTGGTCTTCCGCTGCACGTTGTACCAGGGTGTAACGCCATTCCTTGAGTTCTGCGGGCAGCTCACCCTTCGATGGGTCTTTGATGTAGGCGCGCTCGCATGGATCGTACTTCCACAGCCAGTCTGCGTAGCGGTACCAGTTGCCTTCTGCCTGCTGGAACAGGTAATTGCGCAGCAGGCGTGCGGTGCCTGGCAGGTGCCACAGTTCGCCCCAGAAGCGTCCGGTGGTCTGGATGCGCGCCGCGCGGGGTGCACGTTCTGCTTCAACTTCTTTCAGGACTTCTTCCCACGCCGGTGTCCCACCGTTAGCCTGAGCGCTGTCTGCGGCGAAGGATGCGATTGCTTCGGCGTCTTCCATGGCCATCACAGCTCCCGAGGCCAGGTACTGCAGGGGCGGGTGGGCGGCGTCGCCAAGCAAGATCATGCGGCCGTCGGCCCACTCGTGGAGGGGTTCGCGGTCAGCCATCTGCCACCACTTGTCCTTCCACAACTTCTGGGAGCGCTCCTTGACGTACGGGATGCAGTGGTCGTACGCGGTGGCTAGTTCTTCGTTGTTGCCCCAGTCCTCGGGGATGTCGCCGGCGTCGCGGCCGTCGAGGTAGCGGTCCGACTGGAACACGCCAACCTGGTTGAGCAGCTCGCCGCCGCGCAGCTTGTACTGGATGAAGTGACAGTGTGGGCCGATATACCCGACGACGCCGTTAATGTCAGCGGCCTCCGGGTCGGTCTCCAGCGGGGAGGTTCCGCGGTAGGCAACATACGCGGAAGGAACGAGCTCGTCTTTAACCAGCTTGGGGCGCATAACCGAGTGGGAGCCGTCGAAACCGATGAGGATGTCCGCATGGACGGTCTTTTCCTTATCTGACTTGCGGTCGTGCAGGAGGACGTCGATGCCTCCGTCAGTTGTTGTGCAGTCTTCGACGCGGATCCCGTTGTGCAGCTTCGCACCCGCCTGCTGCGCTGCCTCCACCAACACGGACAGCAGGTCAGAGCGGTGAACCACCATGTAACGGCCGCCGAAGTGCTCCTCGAAGTCTTCGTCAAAGTTCATGGTCAAGATTGCGTCACCGTTGACGGCGTCGCGGAACTGCATGTACTCGGGCATGTACCCCAGGTCGACCAGGTGATCGAGCACACCCCACTTCTTGAGCATGCGCCAACCGTGCGGTCCGATCTGTAGGCCGGCGCCCACTTCCTTGAATTCAGAGGCCTGCTCGTACAGGGTCACATCTGCACCGCGTAGTGCAAGTGCCAGCGCGCCGGCTGCGCCACCGATGCCACCACCGGAGATGATGATGGTCTGGCCAGCGAGCTCTTGAGTTGGGTTCAGAGTGAATGGGGCGGTCATGATGGTCTCCTTTGACGGGAAGTCGAACGGGATTGTGAAAAGCTATGGAGTTATAGGGCGCACCCGGGGTGGCCGCTAGGACACGGCCACCGGCTGCTTGGTGTCTTCCTTGACGTTGACCTGCGCGAACTTGAGCTCCTTGAGGTTGAGGATGAACAACGCCAGGGCGCTGAGGATGGCCGCACCACCGAACATGATGTAGTTCGATCCCACGCCCAAGCCCATGGACAGCAGCAGGCCTGCTGCCTGTGGTGCGACAACCGCCCCCAGGCGGCCCACACCGAGCGCCCAGCCCAACGCCGTGCCGCGCAGGTTGTGCGGGTAGAAGTTCGCAACGGCGGCAATGATCAGGATCTGGGTGCCGTGGGTACCCACGCCCGCTGCAATGAGGATGAGGTACACCATCCACACGGGTGGGTGCATCAGCAGGATCAGCAGCGCAACACCTGCCACGCCAGCTGCGACGACGCCCGTACGCAGGGTTCCGAAGCGGTCGCCAGCCCACGCGGTGGTCACCGAGCCCAGAACCGCGCCGAGATTCAGCGCCAGGGTGAACATCAGGGCTGCACCCAGGTTGTAGCCTGCGGTCTCCATGAGGCGTGGCAACCAGGTGCCCAGGCCGTACCAGGCCAGCAGGGTGACAAACGTTGCGATGGCGAACCAGATGGAGACGTCGCGGTAGCGTCCTACCAGCAGGTCTTTGAAGCCGGCAGGCTCGTCGTGGCCTTCGCGTGCCTCGTAGTCCGCTTCGATCGCTTTCGACGACGGGATGACCTTGAGCGCGATGGGTAGTCCAACAACGAGTGGGATGAACGCCAGCAGGAACATGATGCGCCATCCTTCTTCGTGCGCGGGAACGATCCACTGTGCGGCTACTGCGGCGATGGAACCACCAATGGGCACGCCGGACATCATGACGGTGGACCACGCCGCGATCTTGTTGCGGGGAACCAGATCCGAGGTCATGGCGTTGACTGATGGAACCAAGCCGCCCAAGCCGATACCTGCGATGAGGCGGAAGGCTGCGAATACCCAGGGGTTCGGTGCGACCGCACACAGCAGGGTGAAGATGGAAAGCACCAGCACCGACCCGATGACTGCGGTCTTGCGGCCCAGGGAGTCAGAGAGCCGTCCCACAATCACGGCCCCGATGACCATCCCCAGGAAGGCGGTAGAACCGATGGCCCCGAGGGCGGTGTTGTCCAACCCCCATTCGTGAGCAAGTGAGGTTTGGACGGTTCCGTAGACGATGAGGTCATAGCCATCGAATACGACGAAGAACCAGCCGACAAGAACTGCCGCTAGACGACGTCCCGAAATACCGAGGACCGTGAAGCGTCCATCCTTGCCGCGCTTAACTGGCGGATAGGGAGCAGTTGGGATAACTGGCTCTCCATTGGGTGCGGTTGTTGGTGAAGTCATGTCACCATCATTTAAGTGACGTAGGCTACAATCAAAATGTTTCCACATAGCGGAAAGGATTGGTCCATGCTCCGAGAAACCCCACCCCCCAAGGAATTCCTCACTTCGGTTGATATCGCACTGCGCGCCATCTTGACACTTCGCGACGCCGGTTCCGTGACTGTGTCCAGCCTGGCTCACGAGTTAGACGTCACCGCCTCCAGCGCCCACCGCACCCTGCAAATGCTGCGCTACCGGGGTTTTGCCGTGCAGGCCCAAAACCGCAGTTACCTACCAGGCCCGGCACTGGCCGCCCGGCACGTGGCCCGCGGTGAAGGCGAAGAACTTATCAAGCTGTGCCAGCACCACATGCGCGGCATCGTCGCAGCCACAGGCGAGACCTGCCACCTTGTCACCCTGTCTGAAAATCAGTGCAACTTCCTCTACACGGAAGAAAGCCCCAAACCTGTGCGCGTTGGCGACCGTAGAGGTCAGGTCATTCCGGCAGAACAGAATTCTGGCGGCCTCGCCATGCTTGCCGACCTTTCCGCAAAGGACCTGCGCACCCTGTACCCCACCATGCCCGACACGGAGTTCGCCGAATTGCGCCGCAAGCTCCACAAGTTCCGCAGTCAGGGCTTTGCCACGAACACTGGAATTTTTGAACCCGAAGTATCCGCCCTGGGCCTGGCCTTACACAACGACCTCGGCGATACCCTCGGCGCGATAGCGATCGCCGTGCCTACCGCACGTTTTCCCGAGGTTCGGGAGGAATGCATCCGCGCCTTGCGCACGTATGGGGCCGACCTCAACCGCACATTGGAACGCTCGGGCATGTTTGTTCACCAGTAAACGGGGGTAGGTTGCACCCACCCCCTCCCCCACACATTCCACATGGCGGAAAAATATTGTGAGCCACGACGCACATTCTTATGTTGGAAGTCACACGGACAGCAAAAGCCGCTTGAGGCCATACAGTCCGACCATGCTGAACCGACCGAGACGAAAGGGATTCACATGAGTGCACCAACCGACAGCTCCCCCCAACTGGGCTCAGAATACGTAGCCCCACGCGTTCCCAACCAGCCACCACCAGCGACCCCAGAAGAACTTGCTGAGCTGGAGGCCATGTACAAGCGCATGGACGAAACCTACATGAAGCCACTGTGGACACAGATTGGTGGCCTCATGCCAGACACCCCAGAACCACGCGCTGTGGCTCACCACTGGGACTGGGAAGAGCTGTACAAGCTCGCCCAGCGTTCCGGTGAACTTGTTCCCGTCGGTCGCGGTGGCGAACGCCGCGCTATCGGCCTGGCTAACCCAGGTCTGGACGGCAACACATACATCTCCCCGACCCTGTGGTGCGCGATTCAGTACCTGGGCCCAGGCGAAAATGCGCCGGAGCACCGCCACTCGCAGAACGCGTTCCGCTTTGTTGTTGAAGGTGAGGGCGTATGGACCGTCGTTAATGGCGATCCTGTCCCCATGCGCCGCGGTGACTTCCTCCTGACACCGGGCTGGAACTTCCACGGCCACCACAACATTGCCACCGAGCCGATGGCATGGATCGACGGCCTGGACATCCCGTTCGCGCACCAGATGGATACCGGCTTCTTCGAATACGGCACCGAAGAACTTACCGACGAATCCACCCCAGAGAAGTCCCGCTCCGAGCAGTTGTGGGCACACCCCGGCCTGCGCCCACTGTCCTTCCCGGGCGCACAGACCAGTTCGCCGATTGGCCGCTACGCGTGGGAGCACACCGACGCAGCGCTCAACGACCAGCTTGCGCTCGAGGATGCCGGCCACGCAGGTGTGGTCAGCCCAGGACACGCCGCGATTCGGTACACGAACCCGACCACCGGTGGCGACGTCATGACTACCATCCGCGCCGAGTTCCACCGCCTGCGCCCAGGCGCGTCGTCGACCCCGGTCCACGAGGTGGGCAACCGCGTCTTCCAGGTCTTCGAAGGCAGCGCCACGATTCACGTGGGTGATAAAACGTTTGAGGCCCGTCACGGCGACATCGTCAATGTACCGTCGTGGCAGAAGTGGTCCATCGACGCCGGCTCGGACGGTGTGGACCTATTCTGCTTCTCCGACCACCCAATCTTTGAGGCACTGCACCTCGCACGCACGTACACCCCGAAAGGAATTTAAATTATGCGCCTGATCACTCTCCGTACCGCTGAAGGAACCACCGCCGCACGCCTGACCGGCGACAACACCGCTGTGAAGCTGCCTTACAAGGACCTCTCCGAGCTGCTCGGCCAGGAGAACTGGGAAGAGCTCGCAGCCGCTGAAGGCGAAGAAGTCTCCTTTGAGAACACGGACCTAGACGCCGTGGTCCCCCGCCCGCGCAAGATTGTCTGCGTCGGCCTGAACTACGCCAACCACATCAAAGAAATGGGCCGTGACCTGCCGAAGGTGCCCACACTCTTCGTCAAGTTCCCGGACGCGCTCGTCGGGCCATACGACGACGTCAACGTCCCTGAGTGGGGCAACAAGGCACTCGACTGGGAAGGCGAGCTGGCCGTGGTGATCGGCAAGCGCGCACGCCGCGTCAAGAAGGAAGACGCCGCTGAGTACATCGCTGGCTACGCCGTGATGAACGACTACACCCAGCGCGACTACCAGTACGCCACCCTCCAGTGGCACCAGGGCAAGTCCCTGGAGAAGTCCGCAGGCTTTGGCCCTTGGCTGACCACGCGCGACTCCTTCGAGTTCGGCGGCGAACTGGCAACCTACCTCAACGACGAGAAGGTGCAGTCCACTCCGACCGACGACCTGGTCTTTAACCCAGAAGCTCTCATCGAGTACATCACCCACATCTACCCGCTGGATGCTGGCGACGTCATCGTCACCGGCACCCCAGGTGGCGTCGGCCATGCACGCGACCCGAAGCGCTACATTGGCGACGGCGACGTGGTCGCTGTAGAGATCGACGGCCTGGGCCGCATCGCCAACAAGACGGTGTTCGAGTAATGAGCTTTCACGATCTGCCTCTTGAAGAGCGCCTACAGTTAACCCGCCGCGGCACGGCCCATTATTCGGGCCAGGTGGCCTTGCTGGATAATGCGGACTTCGGCGAGCCGACGCTTCTTCCAGGCTGGTCGCGGTCACACCTCATCGCACACGTCGCCTACAACGCAGCAGCACTGTGCAACCTCATGCACTGGGCGGAAACCGGTGAGGAAACCCCGATGTACGCATCCCCCGATGCACGCGGTAAGGAGATCGAATTCGGGGCCACTCTGATCCCGGATGCGCTGCGCAACCTGCACGACCACACCGTCGCACGGTTGGACGTGGCGTGGCGTGATGCCTCCGACTCCGCATGGGAAGCAGAGGTCAAAACCGCGCAAGGGCGTACCGTCCCCGCGTCGGAGACGCTGTGGATGCGCACCCGTGAAGTCTGGCTGCACGCCGTTGACTTGGACGTCACCGCAGGCTTTGGTGACATTCCGGAGGTCATCCTCGAGACGCTCCTCGAAGAGATCCCCGGAAAGTGGCGCGGCAATGGTGACGGCCAAGACCTGATCATGGTCGCCACCGACACAGACCACCGCGTCGCGGTCGGCGATGACTCTAGCGTCGAAGTACGCGGCACCTTGGCCGGCTTAGTTCGCTGGGCTTCCGGCCGTGGGAATGAAGGCGTAGACACTGAGCTGTGCCCACCACGCTGGCTCTAGGACTGCACACACAGCGCGCGCTACCCGAACTCCGGGTAGCGCGCGCTGAGCGTGTTAGGCGTCCCAGCCGGTAGCAATCTCACGCATGATCTCACCAGCGGGCGCCTCGCGGCCGGCGCGGTAATTCTCGCCCGCGAGGCAATACTCGTAGCCGGGCTCGCTCCGGCGCGGTGCCAGCAGTGCGTTCAAGTAGGGGTACGTCGGAGGCATTTCCGGGTGCTCCCGGGTGAACTCGGTCTCCAGGCCGCGGGCCCAGCGGCCAGAAAAAGCGCGGGTACTTACAGAATCGCGCTCCCCCGCAACCAGCAGCTCTCGGTTCGCTTGCGAGGTCCCCGCCTCCGGGGTACGCAGCAATGCAGTGCCTACCGCAACGGCTACAGCGCCACGCTCTGTGACCGGAGGGACGTCGTTAGGCCCCATGATTCCTCCGGCGGCAATGAGCGGGACGTTGACCGCCTTCGAAATGCCTTTTAGTAGGGCCGGTAGAGAACGCAGATCGGGAATGTCTTGGACGCTCCACGTACCGCGGTGTCCGCCCGCGGAAGGCCCCTGGACGATGAGTGCATCAGCCCCGGCGCGCACGGCTGCCAGGGCGCTGTGTTCGTTGGTCACGGTAACCCAGGCTTCGATGCCGCGGTCGTGGAGCCGGCGCATCTCCGCTGCGGTAAAGGTTCCGAACATGCTGGACACTACGGCTGGGGTGCGTGGGTGGTCCAGAATCATGGCTAGTTTTTGGGACCAGCCGTTGGTCAGGTTGACGTCGGGAAGCTCTTCATGAGAAACACCGAGCGCCTTACGCACAGGCTTGAGGTCCCAGTACGGGATTTGTGGGCTGAAGAGGTTCACTCCGAAATGGCTGGTAGTGGCATCCATCTGGGCGGACAGTTCTTCGACGCTGCACACGCCACCGGTCAGGAAGCCGAGTCCGCCGGCGTCGGCGGCGGCGTTGACGAGGGCTGGGGTGGAGGGGCCGCCGGCCATCGGGGCTGCGATGACGGGAATATCCAGGTTCTCAAGAACAGTCATGCTTCTACTTTAAGCTAGCTATGACACAATAACGACCATGAGTTTCCTAGACACGATCCGTTCGTTCTTCCGCCGCTCCCAGCCGGCGCCACAGCCCACCCCCAATGTTGAGGGCGCGGAGTGGCTGGTCGTAGGTTTGGGTAACCCCGGTCCGAAGTATGTAGGAAACCGGCACAACGTGGGCTTTCTGGCCACGGACATCCTGCTCGAAGGCGAACCGCTCGACGGCGTCGCAGTGCTCAAACCCACCACGTACATGAACCTGTCCGGTGAGGCGGTGGCACCGCTCGCAGAGGCGCTCGGCTTAAGCCCCGACCGGATTATTGTGCTTCACGACGAACTCGACCTCCCCGCAGGTACCGTCCGCATCAAAGTGGGCGGAAACGAAAATGGGCACAACGGTTTGAAGTCCATTACCGAACATCTTGGCACCCGCGACTACGTGCGCGTACGCATCGGCATCGGGCGCCCTCCCAAGGATTCTGGGGTTTCTATCCCAGATTGGGTGCTTGCCGATTTCACCGAACCCGAAATGGATGCCGCACTGGAGCGGGCCGCGCAGGCAGCGGCACTGGTTGCGCGCGAGGGCGTACAGAAAGCCCAGAACGTTATCCACGCAGAATAAAAGGCTGGCAGCCGGTGCTGCCAGCCTTTTAGGCCCCTCTGCTTAGAGGTCAGCTGGTGCGGTGCGCTGTGGCAGCACCTTCGGGCGGGCGCCACCGATGTGCTCGATGATGCGTACTACCTGGTTGGAGTAGCCGAACTCGTTGTCGTACCACACGTAGAGCACCAGGTGCTTGCCGTTGGCGATGGTTGCGAGGCCGTCGACAATGCCTGTGTGGGTGGTGCCGACGAAGTCAGTGGAGACCACCTCTGGAGAATGGATCCAGTCGATCTGCTGACGCAGCGTGGAGTGCAGGGAGACGCGGCGGAGGAACTCATTGACCTCATCCTTGTCAGTGTCCTTTTCCAGCGTGAGGTTGAGCACTGCCATGGACACGTCCGGGGTAGGAACGCGGATAGCGTTGCCGCTGAGCTTGCCCTCTAGCTCAGGGAGTGCCTTTGCGACGGCCTTAGCCGCACCCGTTTCAGTGAGCACCATATTCAGGCCTGCGGCACGGCCACGGCGGGCTCCCTTGTGGAAGTTGTCGATCAGATTCTGGTCATTGGTGTAGGAGTGGATGGTTTCCACGTGACCGTTGACCACACCGTAGCGGTCGTTGATGACCTTGAGCACTGGGGTAATCGCGTTCGTGGTACACGATGCCGCGGTGATAATCGTGTCGTCAGCGGTGATGGCATCGTGGTTGATGCCGTAGACCACGTTCTTCAGGTTGCCCTTGCCCGGCGCGGTGAGCACAACCTTGGACACACCCTTGGCCTGCAGGTGCTGGCTGAGGCCCTCTTCGTCGCGCCAGCGGCCGGTGTTGTCCACGACGATTGCGTCGTTGATTCCGTACTCGGTGTAGTCCACGGTTGCCGGGTCGTTGGAGTAGATGAACTGGATTGGGGTGCCGTTGGCCCACACAATGTTGGCTTCCTCGTCGACGGAAATCGTGCCGTCGAAAGCGCCGTGGATGGAATCGCGGCGCAACAGGGAGGCGCGCTTGGTCAGGTCGTCGTCGGAGTTTTTACGCACGACGACTGCGCGGAGACGGATGCCGTCGTATAGCGCCTGACGGCTGATCAGGATACGTGCCAGCAGACGGCCGATGCGGCCGAATCCGTATAGGACAACATCCTTGTGCTCGGTGGTGGGGCCGGTGCCGATGACCTCGTCGAGTTCACGCTCGAGGAATGCGCGCAGGTCGCCGCCTTCCTTCTCGTAGCGGTAGGCCAGCTGTCCGACGTCAATAGACGCGGTACCCAGGTTGAGTTCGCCGAGTTCGCGGATGATGTTCAGCGAATCCTGCAGCGGGAGTTCTTTATCCGTGATGTGGCGTGCGTAGCGATGCGCCTTGATGACCTCATTGTCATTGAGATTGGTCAGCAGACGGCCGAAAACGGAAACCACTGCATTGTTATTGCGGTGCAGGCTACCGATCAAAGGGAGCATCTGCTGGGCAAGTTCTACGCGTTCGTTCCAATCGTGGTGGTGAGTGGTAGTCGAAGTCACGGGTAAATCAATCCTTTTGGAATCGTGTGCCAATGATGGTCATCGTGCTAGCTGGTCGCCGGTTAGCCCAGTCGTTGGGTGACCCCACGGGACTCACCCGCTACCTCCGGCCACCATAACCGAAAACCGAAAACCAAACGCACGTACTGTTGCCCCCGAAAGTCTGCAACCTGCACCAATAGCGTAAGTTCACCCCCTTTCAGGGGGTTGCGATGTGTTCCCTCACTTCCTATGCGACGTCGCCCCTCAGAGACAGTTGTTGACGTGTTGACAAATTATGTTTGAATTTTCTAGTATCTCCCCATGCTGATTTTCAAAGACATCACCGCGCTCGTCGCCCGCCTCCTGACCGGCACCGTCCTCATCGCACACGGCTGGCAGAAGTTCAACGAGTGGACCATCGCCGGCACCACCCAAGCCTTCGAGGGCATGGGCGTCCCGCTGCCCAGCCTGTCCGCTCCCCTGGCTGCGGTCATCGAGCTCGTGGGCGGCATCCTCATCCTCGTCGGCCTAGGAACCCGCTGGGTGGGTGTGATCGTTGCGGCACTCATGGCCGGCGCCGCGATTATCGCGCACGTCCCGAACGGCATCTTCGTCGACGCCGGAGGCTGGGAACTCGTCGGCATGATCGCCGCAGCAGGCCTCGCCCTGGCAGCCTCTGGCGCAGGCCGAGTAAGCGTGGATCACCTCATCGCTTCTCGACGCACCCCCGCCGCCTAAACCCCCACATATACAAAAAGCGCCGGTTCTCACCGGCGCTTTTCCTATTTCTTATTACTTCTGCAGCTGGGTAACAGCCCGTTCGAGTTCGCCCAGCACATTCTCCAGCTCCTCGCCGCGGCGATCATTCGGGGTAAGGCCTTCTTCCCCAAATTCGGTGAAGAGGTTCAGTTCGATCTGGTTACGCAGGGCGAACATCTGGAAGTTCGCCACGATCGTGCGCCAGTGCTCGACTGCACGCAGGCCGTTGGACGCACCATAGCCGACGAAAGCCACAGGCTTGCCAGCCCATTCGCCGCCAAGGGAGTCGAAGGCGTTCTTGAAAGCGCCCGGCACGGAGTGGTTGTACTCGGGCGTGATGAAGACGTAGGCATCGCAGGCGTCAACAGCATCGGACCACGCCTGGACCTGGGCATTGTCGTACTGCTTGTTTGCCGCACCAGGGATGACTGGGGATTCCAGCAGGGGGACGTTGAATTCCTTGAGGTCGAGGAGCTCGTAATCCGCCTCGCGGCCCGCTGCGCCGTCCATGACCCACTGCGCTACTGCTGCACCCGCGCGGCCTTCACGGATGGAACCCAAAATGACACCGATCTTCATATCTACTCCTTGAAGTTTCAAACTGATTCCATGGATTGTACACCCGTCAACTACATGCGCAAGGGGTGCAAGCGGTCGGTGTTTCGTCGATAAGCAACAGCGACTACCCTTATCCCCTATGACTACCCTTTCCGAGGCTTCCCGCCGCCGCACGTTCGCCGTTATCGCCCACCCTGACGCCGGTAAATCCACGCTCACGGAGGCTTTGGCGCTGCACGCGCACATGATCACCGAGGCCGGCGCGGTCCACGGAAAGGGCAACCGCAAGTCCACCGTCTCCGACTGGATGGAGATGGAAAAAGACCGCGGCATTTCCATCGCGTCCTCCGCCCTGCAGTTCGAATACGCCCCCGACGGGCATGAGGGCGAACCGTACATGATCAACTTGGTCGACACCCCAGGTCACGCCGACTTCTCCGAGGACACCTACCGCGTGCTCATGGCCGTCGACGCCGCCGTCATGCTTATCAACGCCTCCAAGGGCCTCGAACCGCAAACCCTGCAACTTTTCCGAGTCTGCAAGTCACGCGGGCTGCCTATTATTACGGTGATTAACAAGTGGGACCGCGTCGGACGCGAACCTCTTGAGCTAGTCGACGAGATCGTCTCCGAAATCGGCCTACAACCCACCCCACTCTTCTGGCCCGTGGGCGAAGCCGGCGACTTCCGCGGCTTGGCGCGCGTCACTTCGGACGGTGAAGTCGACCACTACGTGCACTTCGTACGCACCGCCGGCGGCGCCTCCATCGCCCCCGAAGAGCACTACTCCCCCGACGAGGCCGCCGCCCGCGAAGGCGAAGCCTGGGACACCGCAGTCGAGGAAGCAGAACTCCTGGCCGCCGACGGCGCAGTCCACGACCAGGAACTCTTCGAAGCCTGCGAAACCTCCCCGCTCATCTTCGCCTCCGCGATGCTCAACTTCGGCGTCCACCAAATCCTGGACACCCTCTGCGCGTTGGCCCCCGCCCCACAGGGCCGCGCCGCCGACCCACACGCTGTGGAAGCCTCACCCGTGGCCATGGATTCCTTCCGTTCCCTTGACGACGCCTTCTCCGGCGTAGTCTTCAAAGTGCAAGCCGGCATGGACAAAAAACACCGCGACACCTTGGCATTCATGCGCGTAGTATCCGGCGAATTCGACCGCGGCATGCAAGTCACCCACGCCCAGTCAGGCCGCGGTTTCTCCACCAAATACGCACTGACCGTCTTCGGCCGCACCCGCGACACAGTCGAAACCGCCTTCCCCGGAGACATCATCGGCCTCGTCAACGCCGGAGCCCTAGCCCCCGGCGACACCATCTTCGACGGCCGCCCCATCCAATACCCGCCCATGCCCCAGTTCGCCCCCGAACATTTCCGCACCCTGCGTGCAAAATCCCTGGGCAAGTACAAGCAGTTCCGCAAAGCCCTGGAGCAGCTCGACGCCGAAGGCGTGGTCCAGATCCTGCGCAACGACGCCCGCGGCGACGCCGCCCCAGTCATGGCAGCCGTCGGCCCAATGCAGTTCGAAGTCATGCAAGCCCGCATGGAAAACGAATACAACGTGGAAACCGTCGCCGAGCCAATCCCATACTCCGTGGCCCGCCGCACCGACGCCGAATCCGCGCCCGAACTCAACCGCCAGCGTGGCGTCGAGGTCTTCGAACGCACCGACGGCGAACTCATCGCACTATTCGGCGACAAGTGGAAGTTGGCGTTTATTGAGCGGGAACTCCCGGATCTAACCCTCGAACCGCTGGTCGCCGACTAATGGGCCTCCAAGACTGGGTGCGCGGCCTACGCGCCCCGCGAATCATGGCGGTGCCCGACTCCGTGCAGGAGCTGCAGGTGTCTCGGCTGGACACTTTTAATGTAGAGGGGATGCTGGGGATTGGTTTGGCTGTGTCCGACGTGCCTGAGCTGTTAAGGGCTGTCAGTTTGGCAGGGTCTGGACCTTCGGTGCGGCTGGTGTGCGCTGGTGCGCGACCCGTCACCTTCGTATTTTCGCGAGATTCCAGGCAAGTCCCAGCCTTGGATCCCAATGAGGGATGGCTAGTACCTGTTACCGCTGGGAATGCTGAGTTGATTGCTGGCCGGGTGACAGTTGAGGCTGATTCTTGGGAGATCCCGGAACTGGGGATTGGGATAGTTGTTGAGTAGATGCAAAGTCGGCGAGGTCGGCGGCAGGGGTGGGGCGGCAGAAATCGAACATTTGACAGCCAGTTTGGGCTAATCCTGTCTGAATAAAATTAATCTGGCTGTCAAATGTTCGATTTCCAGACTTAGCAGAATCCCACCGTCTTAAATATCCACATATGCCACTTCCACGGTGGCACCCATACGCGCCGAGCGGCCTTCCCTTCGAGCTTTTTCAAAGTGTCGGCAACCAAATCCAAGCAAGCATCGAGTTCTTCGTCAATACACTTTGCCGTGAATTGGAGGACTACATACCCCTCGTAGGCGGCGTAGTTCATCTTCCACACTTCCCGAATGTAGGAATTCTGCCCTTCTACTGTGTCCAGTTCACTGTGGAACTGATATGCACCAATCTCAATGAGAAGACCTTTGAAACGCTTACTCTGAAAATCCCAAAAGTAAGGCCCCACCAGCACATTTTGCTCAAATTCAAATCCTCGACCTTTCAGGGCTTTGTAAAATCGCTTTTCCAGTTGACTGTCAGCACCTATCGAAGCCGTGTGTAACAACTCCCGGAGTTGCGTCGGAATAGTCCCCATACTGCTCAAATCCTGTTCGAGCTTCTGCTTCCCAGTTTTCTTTCCATAGGCAGTCTCGAGAAAGTTCACGACCTCTGCCTCACTTATCTCGTTCCGCAGGTCCCACGCTGTAAGAACTGGCGTTGCCATTCTGATGCCGTTGACAATGGAAACTACATGGTTTCTATGCGAAGTAACGACAAAATGCTCAGCCACACGGTTGGTTTGCGGCCGTGGACTGCGAAAATACACGGGCAGCGTTAATGGTTGACGTAAATACATTTGATAAGCGCTCCGTCCACTGAGGATCCAATTTGGGTGGGTTTGGAACAGGGCCATTGCTACATCTGTAGCCTTTAAGGAACCTTCGACGTAGACTCCGTGATCAATTTTTGTGATTTCCCCCTTCTGAAGCTTGGTGCGCAATTTATGACGCCCAATCCCCAAGTGCGCACATATTTCTGCTGCGGTGTAAGTCTCAACCATCATTCCCCCGAAAGTTTTGGCCCATTATACAGTCACCCTCACATTGGGGGACGTATCCCAACCCACTTCACAAATGTACTGTGAGCCAGTACACTCTGGGATTGTTCAACAATCTGGAGGTGAACTCATGTCCACAAGCCCACACATCGACCTCAACGCCGACCTTGGGGAAAGCACCGCGGGCAACCCTGTCGCCGACGACGCCGCCATGATGGAGCTGGTCACCAGCGCGAATGTGGCCTGCGGCTTCCATGCCGGCGATCCGCACCACATCGCGAAGACCCTGCGTCAAGCCAAAGAGCACAACATCACGGTCGGCGCCCATCCTGGGTACAACGACAAGGCAGCGTTTGGTCGTCGGTACATTGCTTATAACCCAGCAGAACTCGCCGATGAGGTGCTGTATCAGATCGGGGCGCTAGATGCTCTGGCGCGCGCGGCTGGCACGAAGGTGTCGTACGTCAAGCCGCACGGCGCGATGTATAACGCGATCGTCCACGACCATGACCAGGCTAAAGCGGTCATCGAGGGCATCAAGGCGTTTGGTGACCTCCCCGTCATGCTTCTCCCCGGCGCGGTCGCGATCGATTACGCCGAGGCTGCAGGGCTGACCGTGATCCGCGAGGCTTTCGCCGACCGCGGCTACCTCCCCGACGGCACTCTAGTTCCACGCAGCCAGGAGGGTGCTGTGCTTCACGACGCCCACCAGGTGGCAGACCGCGTCCTCCAAGTTGCCCGCGACGGTTCCGTCACGGCTATCGACGGCACCGTCCTGAAAGTGAACGCCGATTCCATCTGTGTGCACGGCGATTCACCGGGAGCTGTGGAGATGACGCGTCAGATTGTGCGCGACCTCGACGCTGCTGGAGTGGTCAGGAAGGCTATCGTATGACGCCTACTATTCACGCGGCGGGTTCGCGGGCGTTGCTCGTGGACCTGCCAGATCTGAACACGGTGCTGCGCTGGCACGCAGCTCTTACTGCTGAACCGCTGCCCGGTCAAAGGGATTGCGTGGCGGCTGCTACGACGTTGCTCATCACGTTGGATTCGGAAATCGCCACGGTGTTGGCCGCCCAGACTTTGACTAGCTTCAACCCGCCAGAACAGGCGCAGGCGCAGGCGAAGGAAATCGTAGTTCCGGTCGTGTACGACGGCGCTGACTTGGATGAGGCGGCGGAGTTGGTGGGGTGGAGCGTCGATAAGCTGATTGAATGGCACACGGCCACCATGTGGAAGGGCGCGTTCGGCGGGTTTGCCCCTGGATTTACTTACTGCGTTCCGGTGGAGGGTGCGGGCCTTGACATGCCGCGGAAGTCTAGCCCGCGGACGGAGGTTCCGCAGGGTGCGGTAGGTTTGGCCGGTAATTTTTCGGCTGTCTACCCGCGGACCTCGCCGGGCGGTTGGCAACTCCTGGGCACTACCGCGTTGCCGATGTGGGATTCGCAGGCCACTCCCCCGGCGGCGATTCAGCCTGGCGATACGGTGCGCTACGAGGCGGTGCGGGAGCATATCGAGGTCTCGGCGCACCAGGCCACAGCACGCAGCCGTGTCCCGCGCCGCCCGGTAGTCACAGTCACCGACGCCGGCCTCCAAACTCTCATTGAGGATGGTGGGCGGCATGGCAGCGGAAACCTCGGTGTGACCACCTCCGGATTCGCCGACCGCGCCTCTGCCCACGCCGCGAACCGGGTCCTGGGCAACCAGCCGAACGCCGCGGTCTTGGAGAACATCGGGGGCCTCACGCTAGAGGCGCTGACCGATTGCGTCATCGCCGTGACCGGGGCGCAGGCACCCGTCACTATCGACGGCAAGCAGATCGACTTGTGTGCGCCGAAACTGTTCACGCGCGGATCCACGCTGGTCATCGGCGATGCAACCGTGGGTACGCGGAACTACGTGGCGCTCCGTGGCGGGGTTATCGTCGCCGAAGAACTCGGATCCGCCTCCACAGACGTGCTCTCTGGGCTGGGGCCAGCGCCAATCAAAGCCGGCGACCAGCTCACAGTCCCAACGCAGATCATGGGAACCGTTACCGACCCCCAGCCGAACCCGCTTCGTGTTACGGACAACAATGGCACCACTGAAGGTACCCTGCGTGTCATTGCGGGGCCGCGGGATGGGTGGATTGACTGTGGCGTCGAGAAGCTTCTAGGGCAGACCTGGACCGTGACCGCACAATCCAACCGTGTGGGTGTGCGCCTGGATCCCACCGAAGAACTCTTAGAACGCAGCGCTGAAGCTGATGGCCAGGAGCTTGCCAGCGAAGGCATGGTCGCCGGGTCCATCCAGGTACCACCCAACGGCCACCCGGTACTTTTCCTGCGCGACCACGCCGTTACTGGCGGATATCCGGTGGTCGCGACAGTCGTCCACGAGGATTTAGACATCGCCGCGCAGCTGCCCCCTGGCTCGCAAATCCGGTTCGTAGGAGCCGCATCCCCCTTGAACCGAACCAGCCCGACACCACAGAAATAGAGGAAAGCCATGACACTACACGCAGTACTTATTGCCAACCGTGGTGAAATCGCCGTGCGCGTCGCCCGGGCCGCCCGCGACCTGGGAATCCGTTCGATTGCCGTCTACTCTGAGGCCGACGCCGGTGCCCTCCACACCCTGATTGCCGACGAAGCCTACGCCCTCCCGGGCACCACCAGCGCAGAAACCTACATGAACGTTCCGGCCCTGCTGGATATCGCAGCCCGCGCGGGTGCCGATTGCGTCCACCCCGGATACGGCTTCCTCTCCGAAAACGCGGACTTTGCCCGCGCAGTCCAAGACGCCGGCCTGACCTGGATTGGCCCCAGCCCCGAAACCATCGAACTGCTCGGCGACAAAATCGCTGCCCGCGCACTGGCCACCGAGGTGGGCGCGCCACTTGCGCCAGGCACCTCTGAACCGATCGATGACTGGCAGGAAGCCCGCGCCTTCGCGAGGGAATACGGCATGCCCATTGCCATCAAGGCAGCGTTTGGCGGCGGTGGCCGTGGCCTGAAGGTAGTCCACGACATCGACGATATTGAGGACGCCTTCCTGTCCGCTGGCCGCGAAGCCCAAGAAGCGTTCGGGCGCGCCGAATGTTACGTGGAAAAATTCCTGACCAAACCACGCCACGTCGAAGCCCAGGTGCTCGCGGATACGCACGGGAACGTGGTTGTGGTGGGCACGCGTGATTGCTCCACGCAGCGTCGCTTCCAGAAACTTGTCGAGGAAGCTCCGGCTCCATTCCTCACCGACGAGCAACGTCGCAGCATCATCGAAGGTGCACGCGCAGTGTGCAAGGCCGGCAACTACACCTCCGCGGGCACGGTAGAATTCATCGTTTCTGAGGACGGCACCGTCTCCTTCCTGGAGGTCAATACCCGAGTGCAGGTCGAGCACCCCGTCACTGAGGCCGTGACCGGGGTAGACATCGTCGCCGAGCAGTTCCGCATTGCCGACGGCCAGGAGCTGCGTTATGCCACAGACCCAGAAGCCAACGGGCACGCCTTCGAATTCCGCATCAACGCCGAGGACGTGGCCAACGGATTCGCACCGTGCCCCGGCACCATCACCCTTTTTGACCCACCGACGGGACCGGGCATCCGCGTGGACTCCGGCGTACGCACCGGCTCCACTATCCCGCCGTACTACGACTCACTCATGGCGAAACTCGTGGTCTGGGGGCCAAACCGTGAGGTTGCCTTGTCCCGCGCCCGGGCAGCGCTGCGCGAATTCACCATCGAAGGTGTGCGTTCCGTCCTGCCGTTCCACCGCGACATCGTGGAGCACCCGGCGCTGATCAGTGAACCACTAACCGTGTACACCGATTGGGTGGATAAAGAATTTATCCCTAATTACACCAGCTCGCCGGAAAAGATCGAGGGCATCTACGACCTGCGCCGCAGCGTAGTCATCGAAATCGACGGCAAACTCCACGAACTGCGCCTGCCCGCGGACGTGCTCACCGCGGCTCCTGCTGACAGCAAGGTCGCCACAGAGGCGCCCGCTCCGGGCTTGACTAACGACGATGGCCACCCCGTCACCGCACGCTTCGCCGGAACAGTTGTCGCGTGGAAGGCCAGCCACGGCCAGAAGGTAGAACGTGGCCAAGCAATCGCCACGGTCGAGGCGATGAAGATGGAAACCACGGTTACCGCTGCGGTAAGCGGTACCTTGCAGATTGAGGTCCAGGAGGGTGAGCGCTTCGACAACAATGCGGTGTTAGGCGTTATTGTATAGCGCATGCGCGCTGAAACTGTGGCGTCCGCGTTGCGCCACGCTATTTCTGGCGGCCAGTACCGCCCCGGCCAACAATTGGTGGAGGCGGAACTGACCGCCTCCTACGAGGTCTCCCGCAATACCTTGCGGGAGGCTTTTCGCATGCTGGAGCACGACGGCATCATCGTCCGCCACCGCAACCGCGGGTGTTTCATAGCGCAGCCCAGCGTGGACGATGTTGCCGACATTTACACCGCACGCCTGATCATTGAGCCGGGTGTACTGCGCCACGCCACCACCATCGATATGGCTAGTCTGTGGGGCATCGTGAACCAAGCCCAAGCGGCGGTAGCGACCAACAATTTGGGTGAAGTGGCCGGGCTGAATCAACTATTCCACCGGCGCTTGGTAGCGTTTGCCGCTTCGCCGACGCTAGATCAGACGATGGATAGTCTCCTGGCCCGGCTGCGTTTAGTGTTCCTGGCAGCCGTTGACCACGACCCCCAATTCCACGTGCCCTACGTCGACGACAACGCGCAGGTGTGCGCCTACTTAGAGGAAGGGGCACGCGAAAAGGCCGCCGGTTTCCTTGAAGAAAGGCTACGGGCGACCTTGAGGGACGTTCGTGGAGTCCTCGGACAGTAAACCGGTTTTTCTTTAAGGAATCTGGTAATCCACGTTCTTTAAGTCGGTCACCAGCATTTTGCCGGGGGCGTGGCAAATTGCTTTGCGCGGTTTGCTGGACATCACGATCGATTGTGGGGTCACCCCGCAACCCCAGAACACGGGTACAGTTCCCGGCGCGCATTCGACAGCTTCGCCGAAGTCGGGGCGGGAGATGTCGGCAATTCCGATTGCTGCGGGGTCCCCTACGTGGACGGGCGCGCCGTGGACGGCCGGGTACCGGGAGGTGATGCGCACGGCGTCGGCGACCTGCCCCGCAGGGATGGGGCGCATGGATACCACCATGGGACCGTGGAACTTCCCGCCCGGGGTGGTCTCCAGGTTGGTCAGGTACATGGGCACGTTGCGGCCTTGTTCTATGTGGGCTACGGGCACGCCGTTTTCTAGTAGCGCGTCCTCAAACGTGAAGGAGCACCCGATGAGGAAGGCCACCATGTCTTCGTCCCACCAGGCGGTGGCGTCTGTGGACTCCCCGACGAGCTCACCGTGTTCGTAGAGCCGGTAGCCGGGTATGTCGGTGCGGATATCGCCGCCGGGGAGCGCTTCGGAGGAGTATTGCCCGGGGTCGAGCACACCCACGATGGGGCACGGTTTGGGGTTGCGCTGTGCGAAGAGGAGGAAGTCGAAGGCGTCTTCGTACGGCAGCGCGATGAGGTTTGCTTGCATGTAACCGGGGGCTAGTCCGGCTGTGGGGCGGTCAAGCCCTTGCCGGATTGCTGCGCGGATTTCGGCTGGGGTGGCGGTGCGTTGGGCGTCGATAAGCAATGCCATTCTCCTATGCCCACAGTGCCGTGATGCCGGAGATGGAGCGCACGCCTAGGAAGATGGTCAGCAGCCAGGCAGCGACCCCGAGGGCGAGCAGCCACTTTGGGAAGTTGTAACCGTCAAGGAGGTCCTTGCGGCGCCAGGCCACCCACAGGACGATGGTGAATCCGAAGGGCAGGATCAGGCCGTTGAAGGCGCCGGCGAAGATGAGCAGCGTCTGCGGCGCCTGGTTGAGCACCAGGTATGCGGCCGCGCAGACCAGGATGAAGATAACGGTGGCAATGTTGCGGGTTTTCGGTGCGGTTTTCTGGGTGGTCACGAAGCTTATCGACGTATAACTCGCCCCGATGACCGACGTGAGGCCTGCAGCCCACAGCACCACCCCGAAGGACCGGAGACCGATTTCTCCGGCGGCTTGGTAGAAGGCATCTGCCGCTGTGTTGTCCTTGCTCAGTGTGACACCCGTGGCCACCACGCCAAGGATGGCCAGGAACAGCAGCAGGCGCATGACACCGGTGACGATGATTCCCAGAACCGACGCCCGGGTGATACGACCTGCGGCTTCGCGGCCAGTGATATTTGAATCGATCATGCGGTGCGCGCCGGCGAACGTGATGTAGCCGCCGACCGTGCCGCCGATCAAGGTGGTGATAACCAGGACGTCAATCTCTTCCGGCATGACCGAATTCTTGAGCGCCTCGCCGATCGGGGGTTGGGATACGATCGCCACGTAAAGCATGAGCAGGATCATGATCGCACCCAGGGCGACGACGATGCGGTCCAACGCCATACCCGCTTTGCGGGACAAAAATACGAAGATTGCGATTGCCGCGGAGATTGCGCCGCCGATGCGCGGGTCGATGCCCAACATCGCGTTCATGCCCAGGCCGGTTCCGGCAATGTTGCCAATGTTGAACACAAGTCCGCCGATGAATACGAGCGCACCCAAAACCCAACCCAGGTTCGGGATAAGTGTGTTGGCTAGCTCGTTTGCACGCAGGCCTGAAATGCCCAGGACTTTCCACACGTTCAGCTGGATGGCGATGTCCACGATGATGGAGACCAGGATCGCAAACGCGAACGCCGCGCCCATCTGGACTGTGAACACGCTGGTCTGGGTGAGGAAGCCAGGCCCGATGGCACTGGTGGCCATGAGGAACATGGCGCCGAGGAGGGCGCCGGAGCCGCCTTTGGGCTTCATCACCTCCACCTTGTTGGTGGACGGTTGCGCGGGAGCACTCTGATTTTCTGTTGACTGAGACACAACCCCTACCTTTCATGACGCGGACAATAAATCGAATGTGATGGGCGTCATGTTAAACCGTGTGAGTGTTCCGCGCAAAGCAATTGTTCAACAATGTACCCCCGGTCACACCCGCAGCCCTTTTGTGCCTGGACGCTCATGCCCTCCACCGGGCGGGTTTCATCCTGCTTAAACTAGGCTTTTGCCACATCGTTTGAGCCACGCCCCCGCCCAAGGAGCACACAGCATGGAATTAGCCAACATCACTACCTGGATGTTCACCGAAGAAATCCCCATCCCCGAGGACGTCAACCAACTACTCGTCCCCGGCGAAACACCTGTAGCCGCGTATAAGACGTTCCGCGACAGCGCCATTTTCACTTCACGACGACTCATCGTCCGCGATGCCCAAGGTCTGCGTGGAAAGAAAGTCGAGATCTATTCCCTGCCCTATTCCTCTATCGCCATGTGGTCCAGCGAAAACGCAGGCACCCTGGACCTGAGCGCGGAATTAGAACTGTGGACCCGGGCCGGGCGCATCAAAATTGACCTCGACCGCGGCATCGATGTTCGCCGCCTCAATATGTTGATTACACACTGCGTGTTGGGTGGGTAGTAATCTCACGCAGGTTCCGGGCGAAGACTTCGACCAGAACGTGCGTGACCAGCTTTCGGCCGCCTGGTGAACCCCTTCTAAATTTTGGGGGAACATTCGCCGAAAAGGTACTACTTTGCCGCGACACTAGGCGGAAGTTCTCATAGCATCTTCGCTATGAATAAAATATCTCGCCTCCTTCTTGCAGGTGTCACCTCTTTGGCAGTTGTTAGTCCGCTCACCGCCCACGCCGCTCCGACGGTGACGGGAACCGAAACGTTGCTCACCGACCCATTCCAGCAAAAGCCGGGTGTCGGAACCGTTCAGATTGCATGGTTTACGGAAACTGAAGGCACCACGCACGCCGTACTTACTGGCGACGTTGCCGGCCTCTCCGCGGAGCAGGCTCAGCAAGCGGCCACCGATGGCCTTCCGGGCGTGAACGTTTTCAAAGCGGACACCATGAAGCTTTCCCGGATGTATGAAGACGCGAAGTCTTTCATCGATGCACCACCTGCAGGTATCGAAGAGCGTGACATTTACCGCCACGAAGCTACTGTCACCGGCTTACCCAAAACCGGTAGCACCCCATACCGTGTAGTCATCATTACAGAAAATGGCATTGCCCTTTCTAATACGTTCCAGGCCAAAGACGCTTTTGAGCCTGGCGAGCACGCTACATTCTTGCTCACGTCCGATCACCAGCAGAAGAATAATGCCCCGGCTAACTTGCAGTGGGCGAAGGAGACGATTGGGGACATCGACGTCACCCTTATCGCCGGCGACTTGATTAATGTGCCGGACCGCGCATCAGAGTGGTTTGACCACAATGGTGGCCTTGCATTCTTCGAAGGCATGCAGGGCAATGCTTCGTTTACTTCCCCGCTGAGTGGTGGCACGTTCTCTGGCGGTCAGATTATGCAGAATGGCCATACGTACACGGCTATCGGAAACCATGAGGTCATGGGCCGCATCGCTGATCAGACCTCCCTTGATCACGCCTTCAATTACCCGGTCCCGCGTGAAGTTGCCGAGGCAGAGTACAAAAAGGTTGCCGCCACTGTCAATCCAACTGGCGATGCCACAATCAAGGAACGTTGGATTGAGGACAATTCTTTTTCTACCCGTTCCTATGAGGAAATATTCTCGATGCCAGAGTCGCAGGCGGGTGGCGAACGTTACTATGCCACCACTGTGGGCGATACCCGCGTAATTACCTTGTATTCGACCCGTATTTGGCGCGGCACTCAGGCTGAGCCAGATCCAAGCAAGCGCGATGTAGCGTCCCGATATCAGGAGAAGGCCGGCACGCTGGATAGTCCGCTAGACATGGGCCATGGCGACTTCATCTTCGAAGATCTGACCGTCGATTCCGCTCAGTATAAGTGGCTAGAGGCAGAACTGGCCTCGCCAGAAACCACAGGTGCAGACAATGTGATTGTCATGTTGCACGAATCACCTCATTCCCTGGGCAACAACGCGATGCCGCACTTCGCTGATCCTGTACCTATCGAAGAAAAGAATGAGGCTGGCGAGGTCATTGGTATCCGTTACGAGTACCCTGCATCGGGAAACCAGTTGTTGACGTCGCTCATGCCGCTAGTTGATAAGCCAGGAACTCCTGTGGATCTGGTATTCAACGGGCATTCCCATTTGTGGAATCGTTTCAAGAGCGAAAACGGCGTGAATTTCATCGAAACCTCCAACGTGGGTAACTCGTATGGCGCTCGCCACGAGTTGTCTGCCGACGGTCCTCGCCCGACTCCACCGGCACCGTGGGATCCAGCGAACTATATGCCGTTCGGTTCGCCAGGTGGCCTGGAGCCTATCGTTCCGACGGAAAAACCATTTATGTCCCCGAAAGACCCGTCCCAAGCAGAGCCGTATCTGGCATCGAATCAGTACTCTTTGTTTACCTCTTTCGACTCCGAGACCGGCCTGGTAAGCACGTACATATTTGACGGCAAAGATGCCAGCTCGAAGCCGGAATTGTTTGACCAGTTCAGTCTGAATTCTGAAGCATCCGGTGGCTCTTCGACTGCTGCGGGAGGCTCCTCCACGGCCGGTACTGTTGCTGGCGTTATTGCTGGACTATTCGCTGCACTTGGTCTCGGTAGTGTTATCGCAGCCGCATTCGGCCATGGCGGGCAACCTATCCAGGCGCAGATTAACGCAGCTCTTAAGGCGCTACAGGCACGCCTCCAGGAAATGCTTCCTTAGGTAGCGCCTACCGACCCTGAAGTAATTCGCTCACCGCCAGCAGCACTATGCACGCTGGCGGTGGCTTTGCTTCTCGACGCCTCCGGCTCCGATTCCTGTATCCACCGGCACACGCAGCACCTTGACATACCGAATTCGAACAGATTTCGAACTACTCAGGGGGTGTGTCTGGGGCGCCGGCTACACTACATAGCCATGTCTGCTACCTCCATGGTGCGTATCGATAGAGGCACGGTGCGCAAGAACCTTGATGAGTTCAAAAACTTCTGGTCCCGCCAGCTGAAGGGCTGGAAAGAGACTGGCGAAACTGGCATTGAAAAGAAGTATGCGCAGTCCTTCTGGGCGGATATGTTCGCTTGCTTCGGCATCAACGCTGCTCGCATGAACCTTTTCGAGCAGGACGCACGGCGTGCGTCCACCGGGCGCCATGGATGGATTGACCTGTTTTGGCCGGGCACTGTCATTGGTGAGGCCAAGTCCCCCGGCGAGGATTTGGACAAGGCGTACCGCCAAGCTATCGACTATTTGCAGGGTGGGGTCAATGAAACGGAACTCCCCCGCTACATCCTCATTTCCGATTTCGCACGCTTCCGTCTGGTCTATCTTGGTGACCCGGAGCAGCGCTTCGACATCACGTTCCCTCTGGAAGACATCACCGACTACCTTGACCAGCTTCGATTCCTCGCAGGCTACGACACGGTGACCAAGCGGGAGGAAGCTGAAGCATCTGCCTTGGCCTCGAAGTTGATGGCCAACATGTTCCGCGCGATGGTCGGCGACGACGTCGATGAGGAAACCGGCGACGCCGCACCCACTAACCCGGCAGACGAGGATCTGGAAACCATGGAAGCGTCCATGTACCTCACCCGCCTTTTGTTCTTGCTCTACGGCGACGACGCCGGCCTCTGGGAGCAGGACTTGTTCTACCGTTTTGTCAACGACTACACCAACGCAGAAAATCTAGGCGCCCAGCTCAACGCTCTCTTCGAAGTCCTGAACACCCCTGAGGACAAACGACGCCACGTGCCCGAGAGCATGGAGAAATTCCCATACGTCAACGGCACGATCTTTGAGCGCCTCATGCGCACTAAATACTTCACGCCCGAAATGCGTGACGCCCTACTGGCTGCATGCCGCTTCAATTGGTCCGCCATTAGCCCCGCAATCTTTGGTTCACTTTTCCAGCTGGTGAAATCGAAGGAAGCCCGGCGCGCTGACGGTGAGCACTACACGTCTGAAAAGAACATCCTCAAAACCATCGGCCCCCTGTTCCTGGACGAGCTCCGCGAAGAAGCCAACAAGCTAATTGGCTCGAAGTCCACTTCGGTGAAGAAGCTGCAGGAATTCCGCGACAGTTTGGCGACCCACGTGTTCTGCGACCCAGCCTGTGGCTGCGGAAACTTCCTTGTAGTCGCTTACCGCGAACTGCGCCGGATCGAAACGGACATCATCGTGGAAATCCGCAAGCGCGAAGGCCAGGCCGGTATGGCCCTGGACGTGTCCTGGGAACAGAAGCTTTCCATCGGCCAGTTCTACGGCTTCGAACTCAACTGGTGGCCTTCCGAGATCGCGAAAACCGCCATGTTCCTGGTGGACCACCAGGCTAACCGCGAACTTGCCGACGCCATCGGCGCCGCACCAGACCGCCTACCCATCAAAGTCACTGCACACATCACTCACGGCAATGCGCTGTCCTTTGACTGGCAGGAGCGGCTTCCCACAGGAGCCGGTCAGACATATGTATTCGGTAATCCCCCTTTCATCGGCGCTCGACTAATGACAAAGGAACAAAAAGAGGAACTGGGACAGGTATGGGATGGGCTCAAAGGCGTTAATCAGCTGGATTACGTCACCGGTTGGCACGCTCAATCTCTAAAACTCTTTGAAAATCGGATAGGTTCGTTCGCTTTTGTTACCACTAATTCGATTACTCAAGGTGACCAAGTTCCCCATCTATTCGATCCAATTTTTAAAAATAACTGGCGCATTCGCTTTGCCCATCGGACTTTCGTATGGGATTCCGAGGCACCCGGAAAAGCAGCTGTTCATTGCGTCATTGTGGGCTTTGATAGATTGCAACAGCCCAAGGCACGGTTATGGGAGTACCCAGAAGCAAAAAGCGACGCCGTTGAGATTCCAGTCACCCGTGCAATTAACGCGTATCTCGTCGACGGTCCCAACGTGCTAGTCACAAAACGGCGAAGACCGTTGTCCTCATGTATCGCACCGGCATCATTTGGAAGCATGCCAAATGACGGTGGAAACCTGATAGTCGAAATAGACGAATATGAAAGCATTGCTGCCGACCCCGTCACAGAAAAATACCTGCGACCTTTCAGAATGGGGCGGGAGTTGGTCCGAGGACTGGACAGATGGTGCCTATGGATGGCAGACGACTTCGATCCTGCAGATTTACAGCGGTCGAAGCAACTATACGAACGAGTCCAGAAAGTGAAAGAACATCGAGAGAAAAGTAAACGACTTGCCACAAGAAAGCGTGCCAGCGTCCCTTACCTCTTCGGCGAAATACACCAACCCGGGGTACCTTATGTAGGAATTCCGCGTGTAGTTTCTGAATCGCGAAAGTTTTACACTGTTGGGCATCTAAGCCCCGAGATAATCGCAGGAGATAAAGTCTATACGGCTGTTGACCCCAATGGCCTACTCTTTGGTTTAATCTCGTCCTCCATGTTTATCACTTGGCAGCGAGCTGTAGGAGGACGCCTCAAGTCAGATCTTAACTTCGCCAACACATTGACCTGGAACAACTTCCCAGTCCCAGAGCTAGACGAAAAGACTAAGCAACGCATCATCGATGCAGGCCAAAAAGTTCTCGAAGCTCGCGAGCTTCGCCCGGAACGTTCTCTGGCAGAGCACTACAACCCGCTCGCAATGGACCCAGCGCTGCTCAAAGCGCACAATGCTCTTGATCGCGAAGTCGACAAGGCCTTTGGCGCTGAACGTAAACTGACCTCAGAACGCCAACGTCAAGAACTGCTCTTTGAAAACTACGCTCGTTTAACCTTCGAAGAGGCTAAAAAATGACAGACAACACCCCAACATTCGACGAATTCCGACCAGTCGTGCTCGAGGTCCTCGCAAGCGGTGAGACTTTACAGTTAAAAGAGATCCGTCAGCGCGTCGCAGCACACATGAGTCTCTCACCAGAAATTCTGGCCGAAAAGCTTCCCTCCGGGCACAGCAGATCTGCTAGTCGAATCAGTTGGGCGTGCTCTGCGCTTTTCACAGCCGGCCTTCTCGACCGTCCCGCCCGCGGGAAATACCGCATTACTCGAGATGGGCTGACCGTCCAAAAGCGGCATCTAAAAACCTACAGTGAAAAGGACATGTATGAGTGGCCACAATGGCGGGCATACCAAGAAGAAATTAAACAGCGCAAAACTGGAAGCGACGACAACAAAGAAATAGAAACAGATAGCTCAGACGAAAATGAGCACGACCCCATCGAGCTCATGACAACAGCTGAGCAGAATTTCAACGCACAAACTGAAACAGCGCTCCGGAAACGGTTACAAGAATCCTCCCCCGAGTTCTTTGAGAAAGCAGTCCTCGACCTCTTATGGGCAATGGGATACGGCGGAACCAACGGCAAAAAGCATCACGTTGGAAAATCTGGCGACGGTGGAATAGACGGCGTCATCCAACAAGACGCTTTGGGGTTGACCAACGTGTACATCCAAGCAAAACGCTACTCTGACGCAAATAAAGTGCAGGCCCCAGAAGCTCGCAACTTTATTGGATCGCTGGCATCCAAAAGCTCAAACCTGGGCGTATTCATCACAACTTCCACGTTCAGTTCAGGCGCAAAAGAAGCAGCGGCTAGTTACTACCACGGAAAAGTTGTTCTCATCGACGGCATCCAACTGACTTCTCTCATGCTCCACTACGGAGTCGCTGTACAGAAGGCCAAGCAATTCACGCTCTACGAAGTAGACGAAGACTACTTCGATGATGAAACCTTCGTGTAAACATCCGCCCCCGGCTACACTTACCCTCAGACATGCAGCACCCAGCGGTCTCCATGTCGCAAAAGGCGAAGCCCCTCACAGCCGCCAAGCTAGGTGAAGGGCCTCGTGAGACTAGTTAGTTGGCCAGTCTAAGTACTCGCAGATGAGATGTGCGCGTTTCTTGGCTGCTAACGCATTCAAGCCCCGGAGAGTAATCTCGCAGATCCCTCTCCGGGGCTTTCAACCTACACCAGCGCCGCAACACCCATAACCAGCAGGATTACCCCAACCCCGTATCCGGCCCAGGACGTCAACCGGGCACTGTGTGCGCGGGCGGCGGCAAAACCTCGGCCGGCCCAGCTGTCGGGGCGTGCCCTCACAATTGCCACGAGCACCGCGGATAACGCCGGCAGGCTGAGCGCCAAACTGGCATACCCTACGAGTCCGAGGAGGACGGAGGGCGTCGATAAGCGCAGTGCAGAAAGGTGCAGCAAGCCCGCATAGAACGGGACCGACGTCGCGGACTGCACCACACCCAGGACAAAGCCCACGAGGGCGGTCATCAGCGACGGGCGTTTCAGGGGCTTAAGCAGGCGGCCGATCATGGCAGCTTCCCCGCCGGTGGAACGCCACGCCCCCACCACAGAGACCACACCAACGGCAATGAGCAACAGGCCATAAATCGGGGATTCCAGGGCGGACTGCACCCACCCTTGGAGGCCTCTAAAAATGAAGGTCACCAGCGTTGCCAGGGCAAACACGCCCAACCAATCGCCCAAGATCAGTACCGCGGCAACCGCGCGGAAGCGGCCTTTCGCCGGCATAATAATTCCCAGGGCCACGAGCACCCCGATGAGCAGCACATTAATGGAATCGAGCAGCGCGAAAGACACAGCCTGAACCATGCGGGTCTCCTTTCTTGCGCAAATGCCCAAACGCGGCTCAAGTCTACAGGTAGGCTAAGCGCATGAACTTAGAGCCACCAGTAACACTCGGGGAACTTGCGGCCGACGGGATCATCATTTCCACAGCGCAAGACTTCGCCGCCGCCGAACGCTTCGGACGGATGACCAGCATCGTATTCACCACCCCACAACCAGACGACCCCACCTGCGACGCCAACGCCGAAGTCCGCGTCCACAACGCCATGGGCGAAACCTTTACCATCCCCGGCGTCCGCGTCGCCGAAGTCGCAGACGACGCCTGGACGTGGCTCACCGACGCCGCCCCCGACGCCACCTACCAGGCCACCGAGGAAGTCCGCGCCGCTGCCCGCACCCTGCGCTCCGGTGCCATGCTTCTCGACGCCATCCGGCCCGACGACACCTGCGCCATCATCGCCCTCGATACCTTTCCCGCAGCGGAAGCCCATGTGCGTCAGGCTTTCATCCACGGCCTGGCCCGGATGGATGCAGCGCACCAGGGCTACGCCTACCGCAGTGTGCTGGCAGCCGCTTCGGCGTGGGAATTACCTGTGCGTGAGGAAGGTGACTACGTAGAAATCGCCGCGCCCGGTGGGGTCCTGGGTGTGCGTTTTACCGGCACCTATGCCCGCGAAGTACAGTTCGATGGCGCGCTCAGTAGCGCAGATGTCCTCGCGGACGCCTTCTACCTTTCACAGGAAGCCCAATATTTCTTTGACGCCACCGGCCACGCAGCCACCCAACCTGTGGAGATTGCGCGCTTCACTGAAACACAGTGGCGTTGGACGCACCCGGCGATCCACCACTTTGGTATCCAACACGGTTTGCTGGATCTCGCGCGCGGGGTCAACGACATGCACGTCGTGGATCCCGAATACCTCACTATTTCCGCAAAGCCAGTCTTAGGTTTGTGGGCCCACCGGTTCACTGAACGCGACGGCTACACCTCCGTGGAACTACTGGGTGTCACGTTGCCGGCGCTCACCGCGGAGGTACGCGACACCGTACTCGCCACCGAACTCCCCGGCGGGGTGGACCCCCAGCGGGCGCGGGCCCATTACCTGCAATCCCGCGCTTCAGCCTAGGACGCTGCAGTGATCGGGTGATCCACGAACTGGGCGTCGCGCGTCTTGTCCACGAGTACCGCGCGCACGCCTTCGACGAAATTGGGGCTGCGCAGCACCCGGCGCACGTAGGAGTATTCGTTATCCAGGGCCTCGCGCACCGAACTGACCTGGGCGTTGCGGTGGAACAGTTCCACGGTGGCCTCCAGGGAATCCGGGCACGCGTGCGCAGTCTTCTCCTCCACGATGGCGCGCAGTTCGGGGTACTTATCCAGGGCTGCGGTGATGCCTGCCCACGTGTCATAGGAAAAGGCGTCTTCTATTCCCGCTCGCAGCGGTGCAAGCTCCGTGTCAGCCGGTGGCGTGACCGCCCACGTGTCCAGCGCCGCAGCGCCGGAGTGCAACACGTCCTGGGTTGCTTCCTCAAAGCGGTCATCCGGGATAACGTGCTGCACAAACCCCAGTTCATGGGCTTGGGAGGCGGTGATGCGCCAGGCGGTCGTCGCTAAGTAAAGCCCCAGTGGGAGGCCCGCCTTCTGCTGGAAGAGGAAGGACATGCCTACGTCGGTGACCATTCCGATGTCCATCTCCGGCATGGAGAACCACGTTGTGTCGCTGACCACCATGTTCAGGTGCGCCGAAATTCCCACTCCCCCGCCCATCGCCAGGCCACGGACCAGCGCGGTGATCGGCTTCGGGTACTGCGCCATATAGGCGTTCAGGCTGTATTCGTCTGCAAAGAACTGCTCCGCCTTCTCTATTTCCCCGGCGAGCACACGGTCGCGGACCCAGCGGACATCCCCGCCGGCACAATATGCCTTCGGGATCGCGGAGGTAATCACCACCTCCTCAATTGCCGGATCGTTCTCCCAGGTGTTTAAAGCGGCGCGGATGAGTTCCACCATCGTGGGGTTCAAGCTGTTGAGAGCACGTGGCCGGTTCAAGACGATGTGCCCGATGTGGTCACGCTCGCCGACGATATGGGTCAGGACTTCGTGATTACTCATGCCTCACATTGTGGCATGAAACACGTTTCGCGTGCCGAACTTTCCAATCCGATAAGGTGGGACCAATGGAGCAGTTTTCCCTCGTTGCAGTAGACATGGACGGCACATTCCTCGACGGCAATGGCGAAATCCCACCCGGCTTTGCCGACACCCTCGCCGCCTTGAGCGAACGCGGCATCGCGTTTACCCCAGCGTCCGGCCGCCAGCTTGCCACCCTACGCAACATCTTCGCCCCCTATGACGGCAACTTCGACTTCATCGCCGAAAACGGCACCGTCGTCGCCGCCGGCGATCAACTCATCGACATCACACCCCTCGACACCGCGGCCGTCGCCGCCATCGTTGACCTCTGCGAGCGCGAACCGGAACGTTTCGCCGTCGTCGTGTGCATGCCAGAAACCAGCTACATGGATTCCACCAACCCAGTCGCCCGCCGCGAAATCGAAATCTACTACCACGCGTTGGAGCTTATCGACGACCTCCGCGAACTCGACTACTCGCGCGTCGTGAAACTTGCCGTCTTCTGCTTCACACCCGGCTCCGAGACCGACTACCAGGCAATTAAGGAGGCAGCCGCCGGCCAGCACTGCGTGGCCTCCTCCCCGTACTGGGTGGATGTTATGGACCCCACCGCGAACAAAGCCCGCGCCCTGGAAACGCTAGCCCGCCACCACGGCTTCAGCGTAGAAAACACCATTGCTTTCGGCGATTACCTCAACGACCTGGAACTTCTGCAGACCGCTGGGCGTTCCTACGCCATGGATAACGCCCACCCCGAGGTAAAGAAAATCGCCGACGAGATCGTTCCCCCGAATACAGAATACGGCGTCATCCAGACCCTGGACCGCCTCCTGGGCCGTTAACCCTTCAAGGGCACTGAACCCCGCTGCGTGACCTGCAGCGGGGTTCATGCTCTACTTCGACTTCTTCGCAGACTTCTTTGTGGCCTTCTTAGCCTTCTTTTTTGCGGCCACTTTCTCCCGCTCCAAAGCCGATGCGTGGTCGGGAACGTAGCGGAAGTTCGCACGCGGCGGGCGCACGTAACCGTTGGAGGATTCCGGGCGCTCCGGGATCTCCGGCATCTGCCGGGCAACCTTGTAGTACGGCACCTTGGACAGGATGTGCGAAATCACGTTGATGCGGGAACGCTTTTTGTCCTCAGATTCCACGGTGTACCACGGCGCTTCCGCAATGTCCGTGTGGACGAACATGGAATCCTTAGCACGCGAGTAGTCTTCCCAGCGGGTGATGGATTCTAAGTCCATGGGCGAAAGCTTCCACTGACGCAGTGGATCATTCTTGCGGGACTTGAAGCGTTTGTACTGTTCCTCATCCGAGACGGAGAACCAGTACTTGAGCAAGATGATGCCATCTTCGACGAGCAAGCGCTCAAAGATGGGCGCCTGGTGAAGGAAGCGACGGTACTCCTCTGAAGTACAGAATCCCATGACGCGCTCTACCCCTGCCCGGTTGTACCAAGAGCGGTCGAAGATGACGATCTCACCAGCGGTAGGCAGCTTCTCGACGTAACGCTGGAAGTACCATTGTCCCTTTTCCCGACTCGTGGGGGTGGGCAACGCTTCGACGCGGCAACGGCGCGGGTTCAAGTACTGGGTAATGCGCTTAATAGCGGAACCTTTACCTGCAGCGTCGCGGCCTTCCATGATGATGACCACGCGAGCACCGGTTTCGGTGACCCACTGTTGCATTTCTACGAGCTCGGCTTGGAGCCGTTCGAGCTCCTTTTCGTACGCTTCTTTATCCAACTTCGCCGGCTTGGGGTGGTAGTCGACGGTGGGGCGCTTTTCTTTCGAAGACATATTTTAAACAGTACATGCCTTTTGTTTCGGGGGTAGTGGGTGTGGGGTCTAGATAAAACAAACCCTGAGGAATTGATGATGAACTTTTCTCAGCACCTACAAATGCGCGGATTGTTTAGCTAACGAACTTCTCCTATTGCAATTAAAAATTTGGAACAATTGACCGATAGTTTTACTTACCATTGACTCAGAAGTGTTCAGCGACTGCGCGATTTCTTTATCTGTCAAAATATCGTCCCGAAGACATCGCATAATGCGAAGTTGGAATGGCGTAAGGTTCTGAGCCACAAGCACCGCAGAGATTTCAAGCTGATGGTCAAGCACCACCCCCCGCTGGCTATAAATAAGGTTCAGAACCAGATCCTCTTCCCTACGGGCAGCGAAGCTTCCACAGACGAAGTACGCAAGAGCTTTCGCTTGGATTGCCACCACTAGTAATCGCTCGCGATGCAATACGTCTTCAACGAAATAAAGGACTTTTGGCACCTCATCATTGGCTTTTGCATTTCCTGCACATGGTGCTAACTCCCTAACCACGGCTTGGGCCAACTCTGCAGTATATATTGTTGAATCTTCGATTTCCTCCAACATAGGAAAATTAGATGATGGTGTTTGCTTCAGTACGCAGACAGCTATTATTTCTGGAACAACTTCGCCGTTTACACTTAGAACCTCCAGAAAAATGTTGAGGTCTTCGCAATTGCCAATATGGCCAACTTCGTTCCAACCGAAACACTTTTGTAGCGCTTTCTTTGCACTGGCATCGGCGACCCCAACAAAAAGACAACGTCGACCGGCAATATTTTTTCTCCACACTACAACATCACCACCCTATCCGCATTGTCTGCTATATAAGACGAATGGGTTGCGACCACAACGACAGCTCCTCCGCGAGCAAACTGACGTAAATGCCTCAGAACCACCCGAGAATTTTCCGTGTCAAGAGCGCCGGTTGGCTCGTCCGCCAACACAATAGGTGGGTTAGCAAGAATAAGTCGGGACAATGCGACGCGTTGCTGCTCACCACCGGAAAGTTCGCTTGCCTTTCTTTTTTCTGCGCCCGGGAGGCCCACTTGACCGAGAGTCTCTGCGATATCTTGACTCGACGCGTCGGGGGCACCAATTTTGATATTTTCGGTTACCGAGAGATCTGGTACTAAGCCGTAGTCTTGAAAAAGATATCCAACATTCTCACGGCGAAATTTGCGCCGTGCACGGGAGCTCATTCCGGCAATATTTTCTCCTTTAAACGTAATACTCCCCGAGTCTGGCTGTATCAGACCACCGATTAGATTAAGCAGAGTAGTCTTCCCACTCCCCGAAGCACCGGTCAGTGCTGTCACGCAGGCCGATGGAAAATTAGCCGTTAAATTACTTACCACGGGTCGACTGTGAAAAGAGCACGATAAACTGTGTACATGAATTGTCATTGTTGTTCCATCCCGTCTCGCATATCCCATTGTGATGCAGATCGTAAAGCCACAATTACCGATGCGATGAGCCATGAAATCCCAAAACCAACTACGGCTAAGACAGTTGGAGCCGACCACTGATTCTCAAACCCTATATTCCACGTAGATGGCATATGCAGGTTCGCATCGATTGAGTGCTGGCGAACTTTATATAGCAGCCACCCCACACTTAGGAAGAAAAATACGATTTCAATTGCGGCGAGTGGGCGTACCACCCACCACGGGCTACGCTCGCAAATATAAGCAATATGGATTTTGCGCCGGTACGCTATGCGATAGGTGCTGAGTGTAGCTGCAACCAGCATTGTGACTAGTAGGACTGCTGCTAACGTGTTAAGGCCCCATAAGGCCACTTTTTGTTGCACTTTGCGCATACTTTCCTGCCATGACGCCTCACGTGGCCGTGTAAAGGAAAGTGTGTTTCCAGTGTCACCTTGTATCAATTGGTGAGGTACATCTGAAGAGGCTGATAAAAGTACTTGTTGGGATACTTTTGACATTAAATTGTGGTTTCCCAGCGGAGATAAACCTGGCGGTAAGACAACTAAAATCGGATTATTCACTACAGGCCAAAATTCAACGTCATATGTGAATACATCTCGCACGGAGCAACTCTCGCGCCATTCAACAGGTGGCACTCCAGTGCCTGCATACCCAGCTTCAAAATCAAGGGCATCGTGAATCGTTTTCTTCGAATCTCCAGACAGCTGCATTGGCGAACACACAGTAACTTTTTTGGGAGCTAGCTCTGTCACTCCGGCCTGCTGTGCAAAAGTTTGGTTCACCAAAAGCACTGGAGCTTCTAGTTCAATTGGCCAAGTTATCCAATAGGGATCAACTAACAGTAGCGCTCCCGCTTTGTCGGTCTCACGGAAAGGGTCAACACTCTTCCTATCTGTTAATTCTTCGAACGAAGTGTTGGTATTCAACGCAAACTCTTGAGGACCTACATTCGCGTCCCACAACTTTTGTAAATTCTGGCGCGCACTTAATTCTGCACCAGCACCTACTAGGGCTGTAACCGCGGTAAGGGCAGCTACCAGCGTTATACACCGAACAATCGTGAGGGCATAGAAAATGGGGCGTGCATGTATTCTTCCCTTAATTGATTGAGGGATTGAAGTCAGTCGAACTAAGCATTGACCACTTAAATAACCAACACCTAAAAAGAAACCTAGAGCCATCCCACTCAGCAGGAAGGCCAACCAAAATAACGAGCCTAACGCCCAACGGTTGTAACCGTAGAGACACAATGCGATGACTAGTGGAATTCCACACCAAGCAACCAGAAAAGGTGCTCGTTGACGTTGGACCTCATGCCAAGCTGTCTCCCAAACACTAAGTCCCAACAAGCGATGAACACCGATTTCCCGCGAACGGCTCAGCGAATGTCCTGCTCCTAGCAAAACACACAAAAGCACAGATAGGAGTAATAAAATCGGTATCGTGGACACGAGGAATATTTGTGCAAGCTTATTAGTCAGCGTTTCTACCGTAAAGCCTTGTTTTTCCAACCATCGCACAAGAGAGTCTCGGTCAGCAGAACTACCCTTGATAAAGATAATTTGACGCGGATCGGCTTGTGGAAATTCTTCAAGCGGATATAGAATATCAACTTCTCCGCGTTCAAAGCGTGCCCGCTCTACACGTTCACTACCGGGCTTGAGCGCAGACGAATACGTACGGTATTCCCCGTTGGAGACTGACAAGGAAGAATAGTTAATGACTACTTCAAAGCCTGTTTCTCGGGCAAACCCTGCGAGATCGAAAAAGAAGTTCTCCCGCGCTTCATCGCTTTCGTAGGACCTGATTTGGACTCCATGGTCTCCTAAATGTGCGTCAACCGAAGAGTAAAGTCGAATACTCAGAAAAGCCATAAATGCAGCCAAGATAGCCGTGGAGAGAATCCCCACGGCTAAGAGGCTGGTTTTTAGACGTGTCATTGCTTAGCAGTGGCGGTAGTACGATTCATTACCCCAGGTCTTTCGAGGGGCCGTTGCCCGGGACCAAACGTTTTTGTTTACACATCCGCTGTCGGACCGAAACTTCCCGTCAGCAGTCGACCCATGGCTGACCCCATTGTGAAAGTAGTGGGACCACACAGTCGAGAAGTCACTTCCGTAATCCCAGATACCTCCATCAATGCTCACTATCGTAGCTCCAGCTACACCCGCGCCAGAGAATGCCAGAATACTTGCAGCTGCCGCGCCGGCGATTCGTCGCCGTAAGGAATGCTTCATAGTTCCTCCTATATTTGAGTTTTCCGGTAAAACTTTTTTACCGTACGCTCATTACATATCCCGACGCATATTTCCACAAGTAGGAAAACCTACCTTTATTCGGAGAGTTAACGTGCCGCACAACTAATAGCCTCGAGCTACCCCTCTTGCCCCCGAATCATCTAGGCCACTACCGTGGCCTTATGGATACTCTTCTTCTTAATTCTTTAATTGGCGCCCTGGGCCCGGACCGCGTGCTCACTGAACCAACAGCGATGGCCCCATTTACCGGCGATTATTCCTCGTACACACCGGAGGCAGACCCCCTGGCCGTTGTTCTCCCGCGCACGACGGAGGAGGTTTCGGTGGCGCTGACGTGGGCCAATGAACATGCCATCCCGGTGAGTATTCATGCGGGCGGTTCGGGTGTTGCCGGTGGTGCGGTGGCGTACGCCGGCGGGCTGGTCATTTCAACCCGTTCGATGGACCAGATCGTAGAGATTGATCCGGCTTCCCGCCTGGCCGTCGTGCAGCCGGGTGTTATCACCGCGGAATTAGATCGCGCCGCCCGCGAGCATGGACTTTTCTTTGCACCAGATCCGGCGAGTACGGAAATTTCCACCGTCGGCGGAAACATTGCCACGAATGCTGGCGGTTTTCGGTGCATCGCCTACGGCGATACTGCTGCCGCGGTTGCTGGCCTGACTGTAGTGCTTGCCGACGGCAGCGTGATCACAACCGGTTCGCGGACGGTCAAGAATTCCACCGGCTACAACTTGACGCAATTGTTTACTGGCTCCGAGGGAACTCTGGGCGTGATTACGGAGGCGACTGTCTGGCTCACCCCGGTCCCGGAGGGCTCGTGCCACACGTTCCTGGCCGCTTTTGACACGCTCGACGATGCGGTGCGTGCGGTCGTCGAGATTAATGCATCGCCTGCTTTCCTTGAAGCCCTTGAGCTTATCGACTCCGGCATCGTCGGCTTCATCGAGGATTTCGCAGCCCCCGGCCTTCCCCGCCCGGCAGCTGGGCTACTCATGGGCCAGGCGATTTCCCCCTCAGCGGCGGCTGATATTGAGCGCGCGGCCCAGATTTGTCGCAATAATGGCGCCACCGAAGTCACCACCGCCGCTGATGATTCGCTTCTCGACGCCCGCCGGCTTGCCCTCCCCGCCCTGCAGAAAGCTGGCCAGTGGGTGAATGGCGATGTAGGAGTTCCCGTCCCCGCGCTGCCTGCAATGATCACGCGCATCGCTGAAATCTCGGCTGAGCTGGGCGTAGAGGTGCGTATCGTGGCCCATGCCGGCGACGGCAACCTGCACCCGAATGTGCGCCGCATCGGTGAAGTAGACCCCGTGGCAGATGAGGCGATGGATCGCATTATCTCTGCGGCAGTTGCTTATGGCGGTGTGATTACCGGCGAACACGGAATTGGCATTGCGAAGCACCATGAGCTTTCACTGCAATTCGATGAGGCGACGTTGGCCGCGCAGCGCGCCATCAAGTCCGCGCTGGATCCGAAGAACATTTTGAGCCCGAATCGCGGTATATAGAAGTAATGCCCGGCCTGGTGGCCGGGCATTTTTCGTTTTACTTCTCTACGCGGAACTCTGCCATCTCATCCCATTCAGTCTTGCCTGGGATCAGGGTATTGATGATGGTTGGGGTTTCCAGCAGCAGGGTTGGGAACAGTTCCTGAGCATCCTTGAAATGCTGGGAGTTCACGTGGGGCTCTGCAGCGTCATCCTGGAATGCTTCGATGAGGATGTATTCGTTGGGGTCATCCTCGTTGCGGTACCAGTCGAAGAAGATGTTGCCCTCTTCAGCGCGGGAGGCCTGGGTAAATTCGTCGACCTTCTCGCGGAAGTTTTCTACGTACTCGGGCTTTGGACGGAAGCGAACGTTAATCAAAATCATATGACCAATGGTACCGACGTCCCCCGCGTCTTGCCATTGACAGCAAATCTCCAGTAAGTTTAAACGAGCCTAACTTAACTACCCTTAAACTTTGGGAGGTTTTTATGAAACGCGCGCTTGCCGCAACCGCCGTAGCAGCCCTCTTCCTGGCTGGCTGCAGCACCGAATCTACGGATTCAGCCGGGTCCACCAACGCCAAGGGCTCCGACACCTTCGCCGTCTACGCCACCACCGGCTACCTCGCCGACGCGGTGAAAAACATTCTTCCAACCGCTGAGGTCACCACCATGGTCGGCCCAGGTGGCGATCCGCACACCTACCAGCCATCCACCAAAGACATCGAAAAGATGAACAACGCGAACTTCGTCCTATGGAACGGCCTGCACCTGGAAGCACAGATGGAAGACCAGCTGGAAAGCTTCGATGACAAGCAGCTGGCCGTCGGCGAGCAGCTGCCCAAGGACATGCTGCTCGGTTGGGATGAAACCGGCCCGCACGGCGAAGAATTGCATGACCCACACATCTGGAACTCCCCTGAAGCATGGCTGATGGTGGTTGATTTTATCGTCGATAAGCTCTCTGAAATGCTCCCTGAGCAGGCGAAGGAGATTGAAGCAAACGGCGAAGCCTACTCCAAGAAGATCGAGGAAGCCGCCGCCGAGGCGCACACCAAGATGGACAAGGTCAAGGAGCCACGCATCCTGATCACTGGCCACGACGCCTTCAACTACTTCGGCAAGACCTTCGACCTAGAGATTCACGCCACCGACTTCATCTCCACCGAGGCAGCCCTGTCCGCCGGTGAGATCTCGCAGCTGGCTGACCTCATCGCAGAAAAGAAGGTCCCCGTCATCTTCCAAGACAACCAGGCCAACCCGCAGGCGATCAACTCGCTCAAGGAAGCCGTCAAGTCGCGTGGCTGGGACGTCGTGGTCTCCGACGAAGAACTCTTCGCAGACTCGCTTGGCGCTGACGAAGGCGTAGACACCTACCTGGGCGCATTCAACCACAACGTCAACGCAGTATCGAAGGCGCTCAGCTAATGGAAACAGCCTGCTCAACCCGCGACCTCACCGTCAGCTACAGCGGTGACCCGGTCCTCCACCGCGTCAACTTCACCGTGCCGCAAGGCGTGGTCATGGGGATCGTCGGCCCGAACGGCGCCGGTAAATCTACCCTCATCAAGGCGATGCTGGGAATCGTGCCCTCGATTACCGGGACCAGCGAATTCTTCGGCGAACCACTCAGTAAGGTGCGCCTGCGCGTGGGATACATGCCCCAGTCCACGGCCGTGGACTGGGACTTCCCCACCACGGTCCTCGACGTCGTCGTCATGGGCACCTACGGGCGCCTCGGCTGGCTGCGACGCCCCGGCGCGAAGCAGCGCAAGGAGGCGATGGAGGCCCTCGAACAGGTCAGCATGACCGAGTTTGTTTCCCGCCAGATCGGTGAACTTTCCGGTGGCCAGCGCCAGCGCGTCTTCTTGGCGCGCGCCCTGGTCCAGCACCCGGACCTGTACTTCATGGACGAACCTTTCCAGGGCATTGACGCACTCAGCCAGCAGGCGATCGTCGATGTGCTCCATGAGCTGCGTGAAGCCGGCAAGACCGTGGTGATTGTGCACCACGATCTGGCTACCGTGGCGCACTACTGCGATTACGTGACTCTGCTCAAGGGTGAGGTCGTGGCTAGTGGCCCGGTTCAGACCACGTTTACCCGCGCTAATATTCGCACCACCTATGACATCCCTGAGGGCAGCGAGATTGGGCTCGCCGGGGCGGTGGACTAGATGTCGCCTGCAGAATTCTTCGCCGACCACACGTTTCGCATGGTGCTCATGGGCACCAGCGGGATCGGGGTCGTCGCCGGGGCGTTGGGGGCGTTTGCGTACGCGCGCAAACAGACCCTGATTTCGGACGTGATTTCACACGCCGCGCTGCCCGGCACGTTGGTGGCGTTCCTGGTTGCCGTGTTCTTCGGCCTCGACGGGCGCAACATGCTCTTCCTGATTATTGGCGCGGTGGTCATCGGCTCGCTTGCGGCCTGGCTGGCCAACGCGATCGCCGAGACCTCCAAGATCCGTATCGATACTGCGATGGCCGTGACGCTGGCGCTGTTCTTCGGCGCCGGCATGGTGCTCATGCGGATTATCACCAATGCCCCGCTTCCCGGTAAGGGCGGTATCCAGGACTACCTCTTCGGCAACGCATCAACGATGACGTACGCGGACCTGACCACCTCCCTCGGGGTGGGCGGCCTGGCCATCCTGATCATGGTGCTGTGCTGGAAAGAGTTCACCGTCCGCGCCTTCGACCCGATTCACTGCCAGATGATGGGCTTTTCCGGGCGCGTCGTCGACGGCCTGATGTTCCTCACCATTGTCATCGCCACGGTCATCGGCGTGAAGTCGGTGGGTTTGGTGCTCATGGTCGCGTTCGTGGTCACCCCGCCGGCGGCTGCACGCCAATGGGTCAATTCCCTGCCCGCGATGGTCACGCTCTCTGCGATCTTCGGTGGCGTGGGAAGCGCCGTGGGCGCGTACGCGTCGATCGCTGTGATTCAGGCTCCGACCGGCCCACTGATCGTGATCACGCTTTTTGTGATCCTGCTGATTTCGCTGATCTTCGCCCCGAAGCGGTCCCTGGTGCTGCGCGCCGTGCGTCGCGCCCAGGCCCGTAAGCGCCTAGCACTGGAGGTGGCAGCATGACGTTCGCACTCGGCGCAGCCCTCCTTGCACTGGTCACAGCAATTTCGTGCGCGCTCCCCGGGGTGTTCGTGGTGCTGCGGAAGAACTCGATGCTTATCGACGCCATCGGCCACGCCGTCTTCCCCGGCATCGTCGTCGGCTACTTCTTCACCCACGACCTGGATTCGCCCTGGCTAATCCTGGGCGCAGCGCTCGCTGGCCTGGTTGTGGTGTTGGGCGCGGAATACTTGTCCGCCACCCGCCTCATCAGCGGCGACGCCCCGCAGGGGCTCATCTTCCCCGCCCTCTTCGCAGGTGGTGTGATCCTGGTGACCAACAACTTCGCCAACATCCACCTGGATACCCACGCGGTGCTCGTCGGTGACCTGAACCTGGCCAGCATGCCGCACCTGATCGTGGGCACCCGCGACTTCGGGCCACAGTACATGTACGTGATGCTGCTGGTCCTGGCCATCAATGCGGGCTTTATCTTTGCGTTCTACCCGCAGCTCAAACTGAGCACCTTCGACTCGGAGATCGCGCAGACCATGGGCATGCGCCCGCGCCTGCTCAACGCCGCGTTCATGTTCCTGGTCTCTGTCACGGTGACCGCAGCGTTCAATGCCGCCGGCGCCCTGCTGGTGGTAGCCCTCATTGTGGTTCCGGCGGCGACGGCGTACCTGCTGAGCAAGCAATTATCGACGATGTTTGCGCTCACCATCGGCATCGCGGTCCTGGGATCCCTCGGTGGATTCTGGTCCGCCTACCACCTGGGTGCGGCAACCTCTGCGACGATGAGCGTGTTCTACGGCGTGATCTTTATTGTGGTGTGGCTGGGCCAGCGCCTATTCCATTCGCTCCGCCACGTCTAACCACTCCATCTCTATCTCTTCGTGCTGGCTGCGCGCTTCGCGCAGCTGCCCGTCGAGGCGCGCCAGAAGTTCCGTGTCCAGCGGCTCGGCCACGGACGCGTCCGCGAGTTTCTTCTCCGTCTGCTCGATGGTTGTGGAAAGCTTAGACATCTCACGTTCCAGGCGGTTGAGCGTCTTGCGCAGCTCACGGTGTTCTTGAGCGCTCAGACCCGGCGCATCGTTTTTCGGTGTGTCGGGTTTTTCTGTGTGCTCACCAAGATCTACTACCCCACCGGTATCGGCTTCCGCCGCGCGGCGCTCCAAGTACTGGTCAATACCACCGGGGAGGTTGGTCAGCGTGCCGTCCCCGAAGAGGGCCCAGGTGGAATCGGCGATGCGCTCGATCAAGTAGCGGTCGTGGGAAATCACCACGAGGGTGCCCGGCCACTTATCCAAAAGGTCTTCGAGTTCTTGCAGCGTGTCGATGTCAAGGTCGTTCGTTGGCTCGTCGAGAAGCAAGATGTTCGGCTCGGCCATGAGCACGCGGGTGAGTTGGAGGCGGCGACGCTCGCCGCCGGAGAGGTCACGCACCGGGGTGCGCTGGCGTTTCGGCGCGAAGCCTAGGCGTTCGGCCAGCTGGGAGGCCGACAGGGTTCCGCCGGCGAATTCCACGTAGGTGGCCACGTCTTCGATGCAGTCGATGACGCGCCGGTCGGGGTCCAGGTCGTCGAGTTCCTGGCGCAACCACCCGATCCGGGCGGTCTGGCCTTCGATGCGCTTGCCTGCAGCCAGCGGGTATTCGCCGGCGAGGGTGCGCAGCAAGGTGGTCTTACCTGAACCGTTCACCCCCACCAAGCCGATGCGTTCGCCCGGCGCGAGACGCCACGTGAGGTCGTCGACCAGCGTGCGCCCGTCCGGGGTATCGATCTGCGCGTGCTCCAGCTCAATGACCACGCGGCCCTGGCGGGTCTTTGAAAAGCTGAGTAGTTCTACCTTGTTGCGCGGCTCGGGAACATCCGCGATCAGGGCTTCAGCTGCCTCGATGCGGTAGCGCGGCTTCGACGTACGCGCCGGAGCGCCGCGGCGTAGCCACGCAAGTTCTTTACGCGCCAAGTTTTGGCGGCGCTGCTCGGCGGCATCGGCCTGGCGAGCACGCTCAGCCCGGGCGAACGTCCAATCGTTGTAGCCACCCTCGTAAACGTCAACGGTGCCGTCGTGGACCTCCCACGTGTGGTTAGCCACGGTATCCAGGAACCAACGGTCATGGGTGACCACCACGATGGCAATCTTGCGGGAAAGCAAGTGCTCAGCCAGCCATTGGACGCCCTCGATGTCCAGGTGGTTGGTGGGCTCGTCGAGGACGATCAGGTCCAGGTCACGCACCAACGCCGCAGCCAGGTTCACGCGGCGGCGCTCACCACCAGAAAGCTGGCCCACCTTGGTATCCAAGCCTAAGTCCACGATCCCCAGCCCGCCGAGGACTTCGCGGACCTTAGGGTTCGAGGCCCACTCGTAGGTCTCCACGCCCAGCGGCTCCAGGACCACGGCGGCCACCGTGTCCTCCGGGTTGAGTTCCGCACGCTGGGTCACCACCGCGAAACTCATGTCCGAATTGTGGGACACGCGCCCGGAATCTGGCTCCTCCAAACCGGTGAGCACTTCCAACAAGCTGGTCTTGCCACCGCCGTTTAAGCCGACTACCCCGATGCGGTCAGTGTCCTGGACGCCCAGGGAGACGCCGTCGAGAAGCGTCTTTAAACCGTAAGACAGGGACACGTTTTCTACGTTGATTAAGTTCGTCATATCACCTGCACAGCCTAGTCGCTTCCACCCGCCGGAACAGACTAGGCTAACCACCATGTCCAGACATGCCAGCGCCACCACGCGCTCCCTGCCCAGACGCCTCCTCCTCGGTGGTCTTATCCTCGCCGCGATCACAGCGCTGGTCGGGATGGCATGGACGTGGCCGCGCGGCGGCTACCCAGACATTAGCGACGCCTTCGTGCATTCGCAATACAACCAGAAGCTTATCGACGGCACCGTGATCTCCGTCGACAGTGACGCCTGCCAATCCCCCTCCGTCGGCCAGGTTTTCGACGGTTCCCCCATCTTCCCAGTGGATGACACTTCGGCCGACCAGGAGTGCAGGCGCTCCGTCGTAGAAATCACCTCCGGCGAACATGCGGGGCGCAACACCATGTTTGTGCACTACAACGTCCCCGGAGAACCAGTCCTGGAACCCGGTGACAAGATCCGCATGACCTCCGGCGACCAGCTAGCCTTCGCCGACTATGCCCGCGGCCCTTCCCTGTTGTGGTGGGGCCTAGCGGTTGTACTCGGGCTGATTATCTTCGCAGGATGGCGCGGTGTACGCGCGCTCGCAGGCCTGGGGATCACGTTGGCGTTCATCCTGGCCTATCTCCTGCCGGCGGTGGCCACGGGCGTGTCGTCCTCCCTGCTGGCCGTGATTACCGGCGCCGTAATTCTGCTTGCAGTGGTTCCGCTGGTGCACGGCATTAACTGGAAATCAGCGGCTGCGCTTGCCGGCACTCTGCTCGCACTCCTCCTCGCAGCGGGGCTAACCACCCTGGGGCTTCGCTCCACGGGGGTGCGCGGCCTGGGTTCCGAGGACCTGCTCAACATCATGCTCTACCTGCCGGAAGTCTCCGTCATGGGGTTACTGTCCGCCGGGTTTATCATCGGCACCCTAGGCGTGCTCAACGACGTGACCATCGCCCAAGCCTCCACCATCAACGAGCTCGCCGACCTGGATCCCGACGCCACCCCCTGGCGCCTGTTCACCGGTGCGATGCGCGTGGGCCAAGACCACATCACTTCCGTGGTGTACACCCTGGTCCTGAGCTACACCGGCGCGGCACTTCCCCTGCTACTGCTCATCTCGGCCGCGGACCGTTCGCTATTTGACACTCTGACCAGCGATGTCGTCGCCACCGAGCTGCTGCGCTCCATCATCGGCGCCCTCGCGCTTATCCTGGCGGTGCCGCTGACTACTTTTGTGGCCGCGTGGACTGTTCCGGAGAAATCAGATACGCACCGCCTTGAGCTGGCCCAGAAGCCACCACAGCAGCGCGTGCCACATTCGCACTAAGCACATAATCCGCCACGTCCTGGGCTTCATCCTGGCCCGCGCACAGGAATGCGACCGTCGGCCCCGAACCCGAAACCACCGCGCGCAGCGCCCCCGCGTCCTCCGCAACCGCGAGCGTGCGGCGCAGGTGCGGGGCCAAACTTATCGAAGCCGGCTCCATATCATTGTGTAACGCCCCCGCAAGCGCGTGGACGTCGCCGCGCCCGATCGCCTGAATGACGGCCTCAGGATCCACGTGCGGCGTGCGCTCCATCCCATCCAGCTGGTCAAAAACCTTCGGGGTAGAAAGGCCCGCGCCAGGTGATACAGCAAACGCCCACCAGTACGTCCCACGCGACAGCACAGGAACGAGCTCATCTCCGCGGCCGGTGCCTAGGCAGGTGCCACCGCGCACACAAAACGGCACGTCGGCGCCTAAAGTCGCGGCAACTCTGAGCAGATCGTCTAGCCCCAGGCCGGTGCCATAAAATTCATTGGCAGCCACGAGCGCGGCCGCCGCATCGGCGGAACCGCCGGCCATCCCGCCGGCCGTGGGGATAGATTTTGCAATATGAACACGCAGGCACGGCAACGCTGCCTCGCTGGCCCCCACCCGCGCGATAGCGGCAATCGCGTCTACGGCACGCCACGCCAGGTTCGTAGAATCCGTGGGCACCTTCGCAGCGTCTAGGCCGCTGACGGTCAATTCGGTGACCACAGAATCGCGAGCCGCACTGACGTCGGGAACCGGCGTCAACGTCACGTCATTGTGCGCCGAAATAGATTGGAATACGGTGACAAGATTGTGGTAGCCGTCATCACGGACGGAATCAACACCCAAAAACAGGTTGACCTTGCCGTGGGCGCGGGCATTAATCGGCGCTGACATCGCTGGCCCCTAACCGTACAAAGTCCGCGACACCCAGCTTTTCTCCACGCTGGGTCGGCTCGATGCCCGCCTCCTTCAGCGCGGCCTCCGCAGCTGGGCCGCCCCCAAAGTGAGAGGACAAGGCCGCGCGCAGTGTCTTGCGGCGTTGGGCGAAGGCGGCGTCGATAAGCGGGAAAACCTGCTCGCGTGCACTGCGCGGCCACGGCGCATCCTCGAACACGTCGATGCGTACCAGGCCGGATTCGATTTTCGGCGCTGGCCAGAACACATTTTTGCCGATCGTCCCGGCCTTGCGCACGTCCCCGTAGAACGCAGCCTTTACCGAGGGCACCCCGTAAATCTTGGAGCCAGGCTTCGCGGCGAGGCGGTCGGCGACCTCAAGCTGCACCATCACCAGGACCCGTTTGATGGAGGGAAATACCTCAAGAAAATGCAGGAGCACCGGCACGGACACGTTGTACGGCAGGTTTGCCACTAGGGCGGTGGGCTTATCGACGTCATCCGGCGTGACCGTAAGCGCGTCCTTGAGAACCACCGTCAGGCGATCGGCCACGCTGGCGGCGCGCTCAGAAACCGTTTGCTCAAGGCGACCCGCCAGGCGCGGGTCAATCTCCACTGCGGTGACCTTCTGCACGGTGTCCAGCAGCCCAAGCGTCAAAGATCCAAGGCCGGGCCCCACTTCGACGACGTGATCATCCGGGCTGAGCTCGGCTGCATCGACGATGCGACGCACCGTGTTGGGGTCATGCACGAAGTTTTGCCCCAACTTTTTGGTCGGGGTGACGTCGAGTTCCTCGGCGAGGGCGCGGATTTCTACCGGCCCAAGAAGCTGGACTGCTGATTCTTCACTCACGGTAGCCCAGCCTACCGCAGTACCCCGCGGGTTTAGCGCAGGCCCATGCGTGCGGTACACGCTGGCCACGCACCCCAGCCCTGGCCCTGCTGCACCTTGGAAGCAATTGCGATTTGCTGTTCGCGGGAAGCCTGGTCGGCGGTGGGCGCGTACTGGCCGCCACCGTAAGCAAGCCAGGTGGAGGCACTGAACTGCAGGCCGCCGTGGTAGCCGTTACCAGTGTTGATGGCCCAGTTGCCGCCGGACTCACACTGTGCCAGCTGGTCCCACACGGACCCCGACGCGACCGACGGAGCAGATGGGGCCTGCTTGGTGCCCCGCTTCACGACGGCCGCCGTCGCCGGTGCCAGCTCAGTTTCGTGAATGATGTCGCGGGATTCCTCCACGCCGTTGACGGTGACGATGCGCCGAGTAACTTCGCGCTCACCCGGCTGCGCCGGCGTGACAACAGTTTCGGTGCCTTCTGGGGATTCGGGGTCGTCGATGTATTCGACCGGGGCCTCGAAGGGTTCGCGGACGGTCTCTTCGGTGGATTCCACGCGGTCCACGGTAATGACCGTGTTGTTGGCCAGCTTCTCAGACGGGGCCGGGGTGACGCGGTCCTCGGATCCAACTGCGATGCCACGTTCTTTGAGTACGTCTCCCACGGTCTTCGCCGCAACGGCGGTGTAGGTGACGGTGCCTGCTTCGTTGACGGCAATGATCTTCGGGGTGGTGACTTCCACCTTCATGCCGTCTTGCAGCTTGGCGTCGGCACTGCCATCCACGTTGGACCCGCGAGCTACGTCAATTTCGCCGAGCAGCTCACCCACGGTCACCGCGTTCGAGGTCAGTGTGCGTTCTTCCCCGTCGATGACCACTGCGACCGGCTTCGCGGTACGCACCGTAATCGTGTCATTCTTCCCCAGCGCAGTGCTCGGCGCAGGCGAAATAATGTCCTGGGCGCCGACCTCAATGCCCGCATCCTCAAGGGCGCCGGCAACGTCAGAGGAGAAGGTAGCTAGCGCCATCTGCTCGCCGTTGATGTCGAGCGTGATGTCTTTCTGCGCACTCACAACAGCAACACCGCCGACGACCATGGTCGCCAGCACGCCACCGGTAGCGGCGCGCAGCGGGACAGACGCGGTGCGGTTGATTCGGTTAAGGGAACGAGTGGAACCAGTCATGGGTTAGTAAAACTTCTCCAAGTAGCATTGTAGTTTTCAGGCGGGGGTATATGCCCGGCAACTTCTCTTGATAACAATACGGTAACAAACACGTGACTGTCCAAAACCACACGCGACTGCAATGCACGTCACACCGTCCCCGTGACGGGTGTTAACGCCAGTGCACTCACGTGACTTATGGGCTCAGGTTTCTTTAGTTTTCCGCCAGCCCGTACACGCGGTCGAATGTCGCCGACACGTCCCCGGCAACCTCACGAACATCCACCCCGCGGGCCTGCGCAACCACCAATGCCGTATGCCCGATCAAGGACGGCTCATTACGGCTCCCTCGGAAAGGCTCCGGCGTCATATACGGCGCGTCCGTTTCAATAAGGTACTGATCCGCTGGGGCCAACGCCGCGGCCGCGCGCAGTTCATCATTGCGCTTGAAGGTGGTATTTCCGCAGAAGCTTAAGATCCAGCCCCGGTCTAGCGCCGCGCGCGCCACGTCGAGTGGTGAAGAGAAACAGTGCAAAATCACGTGCGGGGGCGCTGGGCAGTCGTCGAGGATGCGCAGCAGCTCCTCATCACCTTCCCGATTGTGAATCATCAGCGCCTTCCCCGTGCGCACCGCCAAGTCTGCGTGCCAGCGCAGCGCCTCTTCCTGCACGTCCAGGGGCGCGGTTTTTTCGGGATCGTGCTTAATCCAATAGGTATCAATGCCTGTCTCCCCGATGGCCACACACTTCGGGTCGGCTGCCATCTCCTCCAGCTCGGCACGGGCAGCAGCATCGAGTTCGTGCGCGCGCGTCGGGTGGATGGCGCACGCCGCCCACACATCCGGGAACTGCTTCGCAAGATCCAACGCCGCCCGCGTCTCTGCTAGCCCGTCGCCGACGGTGCAGATCTTCTCCACGCCAGCACGCCGCGCCCGTTCAACCAGGTCTGCGGCATCGTCTTTACAGCTGGTGAGGTGCGTATGGGCGTCGATAAGCCCAGAAAGTCCAGCTGCCGGTACGGGTTCGGGGCGCGGTTTCTTTTGCTCATGGGGCAAGTATAAAGGCGATGAGTACGATGGCTGGAGCAACAACCAAGTAGGCAAAGGCAGAAGGCGTGCAGACCCAAACAGTCATTGATCCGAACTCTTTTCAGGCTTGTCGACGTCGGCGCAGTGTTCGCCAACGGCGTCCTCGGCGGCGTCGTCGCGCGTGCCCTGCGCTTCGACGTGATCGGCTTCATCCTGCTCGATCGTCACGGTATGGCGCGGCATGATCCGTACCTTGTCAACACGGGCTTCCCGTCATGCTCCCGACCGCGGCTACATGGGCGGCGCCTCCTCCCGCGTCCACCAAGCCTGAAACAAGAGGCCAAGTATCGGTGGCAATCAGGCATGGAACTGGTCGGTCGTGCACGACCTTCAGCCTTTGGCCGACTACTTTCGGTTGTTGCTACCCCAGCCCATCGTACTCATCGCCTTTATACTTGCCCCATGAGCAAAAAGAAACCGCGCCCCGAACCCGTACCGGCAGCTGGACTTTCTGGGCTTATCGACGCCCATACGCACCTCACCAGCTGTAAAGACGATGCCGCAGACCTGGTTGAACGGGCGCGGCGTGCTGGCGTGGAGAAGATCTGCACCGTCGGCGACGGGCTAGCAGAGACGCGGGCGGCGTTGGATCTTGCGAAGCAGTTCCCGGATGTGTGGGCGGCGTGCGCCATCCACCCGACGCGCGCGCACGAACTCGATGCTGCTGCCCGTGCCGAGCTGGAGGAGATGGCAGCCGACCCGAAGTGTGTGGCCATCGGGGAGACAGGCATTGATACCTATTGGATTAAGCACGATCCCGAAAAAACCGCGCCCCTGGACGTGCAGGAAGAGGCGCTGCGCTGGCACGCAGACTTGGCGGTGCGCACGGGGAAGGCGCTGATGATTCACAATCGGGAAGGTGATGAGGAGCTGCTGCGCATCCTCGACGACTGCCCAGCGCCCCCGCACGTGATTTTGCACTGTTTCTCTTCACCACTCGACGTGGCGCGCGCGGCGCTAGACCGGGGCTGGATCTTAAGCTTCTGCGGAAATACCACCTTCAAGCGCAATGATGAACTGCGCGCGGCCGCGGCGTTGGCCCCAGCGGATCAGTACCTTATTGAAACGGACGCGCCGTATATGACGCCGGAGCCTTTCCGAGGGAGCCGTAATGAGCCGTCCTTGATCGGGCATACGGCATTGGTGGTTGCGCAGGCCCGCGGGTGGATGTTCGTGAGGTTGCCGGGGACGTGTCGGCGACATTCGACCGCGTGTACGGGCTGGCGGAAAACTAAAGAAACCTGAGCCCATAAGTCACGTGAGTGCACTGGCGTTAACACCCGTCACGGGGACGGTGTGACGTGCATTGCAGTCGCGTGTGGTTTTGGACAGTCACGTGTTTGTTACCGTATTGTTATCAAGAGAAGTTGCCGGGCATATACCCCCGCCTGAAAACTACAATGCTACTTGGAGAAGTTTTACTAACCCATGACTGGTTCCACTCGTTCCCTTAACCGAATCAACCGCACCGCGTCTGTCCCGCTGCGCGCCGCTACCGGTGGCGTGCTGGCGACCATGGTCGTCGGCGGTGTTGCTGTTGTGAGTGCGCAGAAAGACATCACGCTCGACATCAACGGCGAGCAGATGGCGCTAGCTACCTTCTCCTCTGACGTTGCCGGCGCCCTTGAGGATGCGGGCATTGAGGTCGGCGCCCAGGACATTATTTCGCCTGCGCCGAGCACTGCGCTGGGGAAGAATGACACGATTACGGTGCGTACCGCGAAGCCGGTCGCAGTGGTCATCGACGGGGAAGAACGCACACTGACCTCGAACGCGGTGACCGTGGGTGAGCTGCTCGGCGAAATTGACGTAGCTCGCGGGTCCAACGTGGATGGCAGTGCCGACGCCAAGCTGCAAGACGGCATGAAGGTGGAAGTCACCACCCCGAAGATCATTGCCGTCAACGAAGCAGGCACCGTCACCTACACCGCCGTTGCGGCGAAGACCGTGGGAGACGTACTCAAAGAACGTGGCATCGCAGTTGGATCCGAGGACCGCGTCACCCCGGCCCCGTCTGAGAAGCTGGCCAACAACACGGTCATTACCGTGGACCGCGTGGAATCCACCGAAGAGACCGTCCGCGAACCCTTCGAGGCCCCGGTCGAATACATCGACGACCCCGAATCCCCAGAAGGCACCGAAACTGTTGTCACGCCGGCGCAGCCGGGTGAGCGCGAAGTTACTCGGCGCATCGTCACCGTCAACGGCGTGGAGGAATCCCGCGACATCATTCACGAAACTGAGCTGGCACCGGCGACGGCGGCCGTCGTGAAGCGGGGCACCAAGCAGGCCCCATCTGCTCCGTCGGTCGCGTCGGGGGTCCGTGTGGGACCAGCTGGCACAGTGTGAGTCCGGCGGCAACTGGGCCATCAACACTGGTAACGGCTACCACGGCGGCCTGCAGTTCAGTGCCTCCACCTGGCTTGCTTACGGTGGCGGCCAGTACGCGCCCACCGCCGACCAGGCTTCCCGCGAACAGCAAATCGCAATTGCTTCCAAGGTGCAGCAGGGCCAGGGCTGGGGTGCGTGGCCAGCGTGTACCGCACGCATGGGCCTGCGCTAAACCCGCGGGGTACTGCGGTAGGCTGGGCTACCGTGAGTGAAGAATCAGCAGTCCAGCTTCTTGGGCCGGTAGAAATCCGCGCCCTCGCCGAGGAACTCGACGTCACCCCGACCAAAAAGTTGGGGCAAAACTTCGTGCATGACCCCAACACGGTGCGTCGCATCGTCGATGCAGCCGAGCTCAGCCCGGATGATCACGTCGTCGAAGTGGGGCCCGGCCTTGGATCTTTGACGCTTGGGCTGCTGGACACCGTGCAGAAGGTCACCGCAGTGGAGATTGACCCGCGCCTGGCGGGTCGCCTTGAGCAAACGGTTTCTGAGCGCGCCGCCAGCGTGGCCGATCGCCTGACGGTGGTTCTCAAGGACGCGCTTACGGTCACGCCGGATGACGTCGATAAGCCCACCGCCCTAGTGGCAAACCTGCCGTACAACGTGTCCGTGCCGGTGCTCCTGCATTTTCTTGAGGTATTTCCCTCCATCAAACGGGTCCTGGTGATGGTGCAGCTTGAGGTCGCCGACCGCCTCGCCGCGAAGCCTGGCTCCAAGATTTACGGGGTGCCCTCGGTAAAGGCTGCGTTCTACGGGGACGTGCGCAAGGCCGGGACGATCGGCAAAAATGTGTTCTGGCCAGCGCCGAAAATCGAATCCGGCCTGGTACGCATCGACGTGTTCGAGGATGCGCCGTGGCCGCGCAGTGCACGCGAGCAGGTTTTCCCGCTTATCGACGCCGCCTTCGCCCAACGCCGCAAGACACTGCGCGCGGCCTTGTCCTCTCACTTTGGGGGCGGCCCAGCTGCGGAGGCCGCGCTGAAGGAGGCGGGCATCGAGCCGACCCAGCGTGGAGAAAAGCTGGGTGTCGCGGACTTTGTACGGTTAGGGCCAGCGATGTCAGCGCCGATTAATGCCCGCGCCCACGGCAAGGTCAACCTGTTTTTGGGTGTTGATTCCGTCCGTGATGACGGCTACCACAATCTTGTCACCGTATTCCAATCTATTTCGGCGCACAATGACGTGACGTTGACGCCGGTTCCCGACGTCAGTGGGGCTCGCGATTCTGTGGTCACCGAATTGACCGTCAGCGGCCTAGACGCTGCGAAGGTGCCCACGGATTCTACGAACCTGGCGTGGCGTGCCGTAGACGCGATTGCCGCTATCGCGCGGGTGGGGGCCAGCGAGGCAGCGTTGCCGTGCCTGCGTGTTCATATTGCAAAATCTATCCCCACGGCCGGCGGATGGCCGGCGGTTCCGCCGATGCGGCGGCCGCGCTCGTGGCTGCCAATGAATTTTATGGCACCGGCCTGGGGCTAGACGATCTGCTCAGAGTTGCCGCGACTTTAGGCGCCGACGTGCCGTTTTGTGTGCGCGGTGGCACCTGCCTAGGCACCGGCCGCGGAGATGAGCTCGTTCCTGTGCTGTCGCGTGGGACGTACTGGTGGGCGTTTGCTGTATCACCTGGCGCGGGCCTTTCTACCCCGAAGGTTTTTGACCAGCTGGATGGGATGGAGCGCACGCCGCACGTGGATCCTGAGGCCGTCATTCAGGCGATCGGGCGCGGCGACGTCCACGCGCTTGCGGGGGCGTTACACAATGATATGGAGCCGGCTTCGATAAGTTTGGCCCCGCACCTGCGCCGCACGCTCGCGGTTGCGGAGGACGCGGGGGCGCTGCGCGCGGTGGTTTCGGGTTCGGGGCCGACGGTCGCATTCCTGTGCGCGGGCCAGGATGAAGCCCAGGACGTGGCGGATTATGTGCTTAGTGCGAATGTGGCACGCGCTGCTGTGGTGGCTTCTGGGCCAGCTCAAGGCGGTGCGTATCTGATTTCTCCGGAACAGTCCACGCGGCCACAAAAGTAGTCAGCGGCACCGCCAGGATAAGCGCGAGGGCGCCGATGATGGAGCGCAGCAGCTCGGTGGCGACGACATCGCTGGTCAGAGTGTCAAATAGCGAACGGTCCGCGGCCGAGATGAGCAGTAGCAGGGGAAGTGCCGCGCCGGTGTAGCTCAGGACCAGGGTGTACACCACGGAAGTGATGTGGTCTTGGCCCACGCGCATCGCACCGGTGAACAGGCGCCAGGGGGTGGCGTCGGGATCCAGGTCGGCGAGCTCGTTGATGGTGGAGGCTTGGGCGATGGTCACGTCGTTGAGCACGCCTAGGGTGCCGATGATAAACCCGGCGGACAGTAACCCCATGACGGAGACTTCCGGCAGGTAGAGCATGATGTTGAGCAGGTCCTCGGAACCCAGGCCGCGCACCCCCGTGGAGCGAAGCCCCAGGGTGGTTAGCCCCGCTGCGAGGAGGAGTGCGAGCAGAGTGCCGGCAAGCGCAGCCGCTGATTTCCAGTTAATGCCGTGCACCAGCGGAACCACTGCAAGCAGAATTACGGCGCCGGTAATCACGGCCAGCAGGGAGGACGACACGCCCGTGGCCACCGCCGGCAGGAGATAGGCCAGGATGAACGCCAACGTGATCCCCAGGCCTGCGAGCGCGCGTACACCGCGCCATCCTGCGAAGATAATCAGCCCGAGTACAACCGCTAGGCCCCACCACAACAGGGAAGGGCCGCGGGCATAGTCGGCGAAGGCTAGCTGGTCGCCGGAGGTCATGCGGATCTTGTCACCGGGTTCCAGGACTGGTTCTCCGGGGACGTTGTAGTGCACAAACATGGTGTTGCGCCCCGCATGTTCGCCGGAGGTGATTTCTACGACGGAGCGCCTGCACTCCTGGTCGGCCGAAGTGTCATCCACTGGGAAGATGGGGGAACCGTCGAAAACCTGGCCGACGGAGGGGGATTGGCAGGCGTCACTGTCGACGGAGATCACGGTGCCGTCGATAAGCTTCTGGTTGTATTGCGAATGCACGAAGGCGTCGCTAATGTCTGGGTAGCCGCCGCGCGGCCACGTCCATGCCATCCCGACCAGCGCTGTGATCGCGGCGAGGATAAGACCACCGAGGAGGAGGCGTCTGGGCAGGGAGCGCGTGGTGGCGCTGGCATGTCTGGACATGGTGGTTAGCCTAGTCTGTTCCGGCGGGTGGAAGCGACTAGGCTGTGCAGGTGATATGACGAACTTAATCAACGTAGAAAACGTGTCCCTGTCTTACGGTTTAAAGACGCTTCTCGACGGCGTCTCCCTGGGCGTCCAGGACACTGACCGCATCGGGGTAGTCGGCTTAAACGGCGGTGGCAAGACCAGCTTGTTGGAAGTGCTCACCGGTTTGGAGGAGCCAGATTCCGGGCGCGTGTCCCACAATTCGGACATGAGTTTCGCGGTGGTGACCCAGCGTGCGGAACTCAAACCCGGAGGACACGGTGGCCGCCGTGGTCCTGGAGCCGCTGGGCGTGGAGACCTACGAGTGGGCCTCGAACCCTAAGGTCCGCGAAGTCCTCGGCGGGCTGGGGATCGTGGACTTTAGGCTTGGATACCAAGGTGGGCCAGCTTTCTGGTGGTGAGCGCCGCCGCGTGAACCTGGCTGCGGCGTTGGTGCGTGACCTGGACCTGATCGTCCT